>JBAXFZ010000009.1:0-25472 GCA_037139685.1 Bacteroidota bacterium | reverse complement strand
CGTGAAGCCACAGGATTTTAAGTCCTGCGTGTCTACCAGTTCCACCACCAGGGCAAAGTTGTTGAAAAAAAACCCTCACTGGCGGGAGGGTTCATTTGGAGCGAAAGACGGGATTCGGACCCGCGACCCCGACCTTGGCAAGGTCGTGCTCTACCAGCTGAGCTACTTTCGCATGGTAAATTTGAGTTTGCAAATGTATAAAAAAAATCATTTGTCCTACTTTTTTTCAAGCAATTTTTTAATCTCATTTAATTTCATCAATGCCTCAACCGGTGTCAGCGTGTTTATCTCCGTGTTCAGGATATCCTCCTTGATCTGCTGAAGGAGCGGATCGTCAAGCTGGATAAAGCTCAGCTGCATGCCGGAGGCTATTTCGGCCATCCGGGAACCCGACAGGGATTTCCGGGCGCCCTGGCCCTTCCCGGATTTTCCCAAACCTCTCCCCGTCAACTGCTTGCCAAGCCCCTCCGCATTATGACTCTCCTCCAGCTGGTGCAGCATCTCCCCTGCCCTTTCGAGCACCGTCAGCGGCATTCCCGCCATTTTGGCCACATGGATCCCGAAGCTGTGCTCGCTGCCTCCGGGCTGGATTTTCCTCAAAAAGATCACCTTGTTCTGGATTTCCTTTACGGCCACATGCCAGTTCTTGATCCGCGGCATCAGTCCGGCCATCTCGTTTAACTCATGGTAATGGGTGGCAAACAGCACTTTCGGCTTGAAAAGCGGGTGCTGGTGAAGAAATTCCGCAATGGCCCAGGCGATGCTTATCCCGTCGTAGGTGCTGGTGCCACGCCCGATCTCGTCGAGCAGGATCAGGCTCCGGTTTGAAATATTGTTCAGGATACTGGCCGTTTCGTTCATCTCAACCATGAAGGTGGATTCGCCGGATGAGATGTTGTCGGAAGCCCCTACCCTTGTAAAGACTTTGTCGGTTATCCCGAGAACAGCGCTATCGGCGGGTACAAAGCTGCCCATCTGCGCCATCAGCACGATAAGGGCGGTTTGGCGAAGCAATGCCGATTTCCCCGACATGTTGGGGCCGGTGAGGATGATGACCTGCTGCGACCGGTCGTCGAGGTAAACGTCGTTGGCAATATACTCCTCGCCCGGTTTCATCTGCCGTTCGATGACCGGATGACGGCCGTTCTTAATGTCCAGGACAAAGGTGTCGTTCAGCCCGGGCCGGGTATAGTGAAATTTCACGGCACTTGTCGCAAAGGAAACCAGCACGTCGAGGCGTGCGATAAGAGATGCGTTGAGCTGTACAGGCTGTATGTAATCTGCAAGAAAGAGAATGAGGTCGTTGTATAATTTCAACTCGATCTCAATCATCTTCTCCTCGGCATTCAGTATCTTTTCCTCGTAAATCTTAAGCTCCTCGGTGATGTAGCGCTCGGCGTTCACGAGCGTTTGTTTGCGCTGCCAGTCCTGCGGAACCTTGTCTTTATGCACGTTGGTCACCTCCAGGTAATAGCCGAAAACATTGGTATACCCTATTTTCAGCGAGGATATGCCGGTGCGTTCGATTTCACGCTGCTGGATCCTCACCAGGTAATCCTTTCCCGACCAGGCCATCTGGCGCAGTTCATCCAGTTCGGCATCAATTCCCTCGCGGATTATATTTCCCTTGATGGCCAGAGCAGGGGGATCGGGGTTGATCTCCCTTTCGATGCGTTCCCTGACGAGGTTGCATACATTCAGCTGGTCGCCGATCTTCTGCAATCCTTCATTGGCCGAAGCTTCGCACATCGTCTTCACGGCTTCGATCGCATCGAGCGATCTTTTCAGGTAGATCATCTCCCTTGGATTTACCCGGGCAACGGCAACTTTCGAGATAAGCCGCTCCAGGTCGCCGATCTGCTGGAAATGGTGCCTGATTTGCTCTGTTGTATCGGGGTGACGGGTAAAAAACTCGACAGCATCAAGCCGCTCTTCAATGGGCTGGCGGTTTTTCAGCGGCAGGATGATCCATCGCCGCAACTGGCGCGAGCCCATGGGTGAAACCGTCTGGTCAAGCACATCCAGCAGGGTTTTTGCATTTTCATTCACTGTACCCAGCAACTCCAGGTTGCGGATGGTGAAGCGGTCGAGCCACAGGTAATGGTCCTCTTCGATACGGCTGAGTTTGCAGATGTGCTGTACTTTGTCGTGCTGGGTCTCGGCAAGGTAATGGAGTGCGGCACCTGCCGCAATCACCCCCATTTCAAGGTTTTCAACCCCGAATCCCTTCAGCGAGGCGGTCCCGAAGTGTTTTAGCAGCAGGTCATGGGTAAAATCAGGTGTAAAGACCCAGTCGTCGAAGGTGGATATGTAGAATTTACTGCCGAAAAGCTCAGTAAATTCCTGCCGCTTGTTCTTCTGGATGATCACTTCGCTTGGGCGGAAACTCTGGATCAGCTTGTCGATATAGTCGAAACTTCCCTGTGCCAGGTAAAATTCGCCTGTTGATACATCCAGGAAGGAGATTCCTGAGATTTTTCCATCAAGATGCACACCTGCAAGGAAATTGTTCTCCTTCTGGTCCAGGATCTTGTCGTGATAGGATACGCCGGGGGTGACCAGTTCGGTAACCCCGCGTTTGACGATGGTCTTGGTCAGTTTAGGATCCTCGAGCTGGTCGCAGATGGCAACACGCAACCCAGCTTTGACGAGCTTGGGCAGGTACAGGTCGAGCGAATGATGCGGAAAGCCTGCCAGTTCCATGTAGGTGCCCGATCCGTTCGCCCTCCGGGTAAGGACAATGCCCAGGATGTTGGAGGTTCGTATGGCATCCTCCCCGAAGGTTTCATAAAAATCGCCAACCCGGAAGAGCAGAAGAGCATCCGGGTATTTCGCCTTGATGGCATTGTACTGCTTCATCAAAGGGGTATCGGCGGATTCTTTGGGTTTCGGCATGGGTTAAGGATGACAGTAGGTGATATCTGGTATTTGACCAATCTTTTATAAGCAGCGGCAAAAATATTGTCAAAGGTAGGCATGGATTTATAACGCCCCCCGCTTTGTTGATAAATAAGGAAAAAAGGGCTCCCCGGCCCTGACCCCTCCCGAAAAGGCCGATAGGTGCATGATATATCGGCGGATGTAGGAAAGGGCTTTGATCTTTGCACGGTGAGTCGTACTTTTGACGAATATTCCATGCTTCCATGATGCGAAAACGAACGATGCCGGAATTAAACCGGCTCACCATCGATGAGTTTAAAAGCTCCGAAAAACTGCCGGTAGTCTTTGTACTTGACAATATCCGCAGCCAGAACAACATTGGCAGTGCTTTCCGGACTGCAGACGCGTTCAGGGTCGGGGCAATTTACCTGTGCGGAATTACAGCCACGCCTCCCCACCGCGAAATCCACAAAACAGCACTTGGCGCGACCGAATCGGTCGAATGGTCCTATTACCCGACAACGGAGGAGGCCGTCAAAAGTCTCCATAGCCGGGGTTACACGATCCTGGCAATCGAACAGGTTGAAGGGAGCATCTCACTGGCTGATTTTCAGCCGGTTAGCGGGACGCGGTATGCAATTGTTTTCGGGAATGAGGTGAACGGGGTTGACGACACTGTATTTCCATATGTATCCGGGTGCATCGAAATCCCGCAATACGGGACCAAGCACTCCATCAATGTTTCGGTTGCCGTCGGGATAGTCACATGGGACCTGTTTGTCAAATTGAACATCATGGGAACGAAATGACGGCCAGGAATTTCCAATGACCAGCTCATAGTTCTGATTTACTGCACATTATTGCTATTATTATCATATAAACCTGATTCTGCCTAAGATCACAGATTCTTTGGCAAAAATAACCATATGATGTCTATAACAGGATCACAAGTATGCCTCCATCCTGTGATTCTATTCCCGGCTGAAAAAAAAACGCGAACAATGCAACCCTTATTGGATTTGCGCGTAGAAGCATAAGAACAAAAAATAATTTTTATTTTGACTCAATTTTTTTAATTTTACAGTCTGAATTGAAGCAATTCATGTCATATTGCTGATTATTAGCACGTTATTGTTATCAACTTTTTATTGTGCATTTTTGAACAGATTATTTTGCGGATTTCCTTATTATATGTGTTATATTTGCTCAATCAGTAAACAAAAATCAATTTATAATTAAAATTTCAGAAGTATGAAAAAGATTTCTCAAACTCTATCGACGGCATTAATCGTCTTTCTTATGACGATGGTGCCTATGATAACGATGGCCCAGGCCAAAGCTCCGGCGAAAGTTGCTCCTGCCAAGGAGGCAGCAAAAGCTGATACTGCCAAAAAACACAAATGTGAAAAAGCCCCATCACACAACTATTGGGCAATAACAGCATATGGAGCATTGGACCAGTTTAACGGCGATTTGTCGAAAAACATTCTCTTCAACGACAAATGGATGTTTGGAGCCGGCGGAACTTTCACAAAACAGTTCTCCAGAGTTCTTGGCGCCCGTTTCAGGGGAGGATGGGTTCCTTTGTCAGCTTCAGTTACTGACAAATTCATCCCCACGGCCACTTCAGATCCCTCAGGAAAAGTTTCCCAACACTTCAAATCCTGGGTTATTGAAACCGGCCTTGAAGGCACCATCAACTGGGTAAACTGGATCATGGGTTACAAACCTGAAAGACTTTTCTCATCCTACATTATCGCAGGGGTTGGCATTGACCATACCCAGGGCGCCAAATTCGATGAAAACGGGGTGACAATCGGCTACCTTGGTTACCCGTCGCACAAAGGAATTGAAAAAATGGGTTATGGTAACAATTCAGGTATCGGCAGCTGGAATATGGAATTTAAAGCTGTTGCCGGCCTGGGATTCGACATCAACCTCAGCAAACATTGGTCAATCAATCCTGAAATCCTCTGGAGATGGAGAGACGGCGATGTGCTTGACATGACCCACGGTGGTGCAAAACAGGTCAAGAATGACATGTACAGCGGTATCAACCTTGGCCTGACATACAAGTTCTACACCGGCTGCAACCTCAAAAATATGGCCAAGCTGTACGACCAGGTTAAATATGAAACCACTCCTTCGGTACTCACCGAAAAGGGAGATTCAATCGTTGTTACCGTTAAGGGAACAGTTCCTCCCAAATTCTTATGCCCGAATACAGCCATGTATTTCCAGCCCGTTCTTACCTACCAGGGTGGCCAGTATGAACTGAAACCCGTACAGGTTTACGGCGAAAAGCTCAGCGGCGAAGGCACAATGATCAAATACAAGGAGGGTGGCTCATTTACCTACACGACCGTTTTCCCCTACAAACCCGAGATGAATACCTCAACGCTTTCGGTTGCCCCAACCCTCTATGAATCCAAAGAGAAGACCCTTCCGAAAAAAGATGAGATCAAGGCCAAAGCAAAATACCTGGACCTGCCTTCGCGCAATCTCGCAATCGGTGTGATTTACACTGCAGTCCGCGTTAAACATGACGAACTGACCCTCAGCGCTGATCACGGATACCAGAAAGAGGTGTTCCAGTCAAAATCGGGTGTTATCTATTTCAAGAAAAACAAGTTTGATCTTGACCTGAAATTCGGCATCAACAAAACAGATCCTGCCAAGAATGCCCTCACCGACCTTAATGGCTTTATCAAACAGGGATGGAAAATCAAGGATATTGCAATGAATGGCTATGCATCACCTGAAGGTGAAGAGACTTTCAACGCAAACCTCTCGGAAAACCGCTCCAAGACCGGAAACAAATGGATGACCGACCAGTTCCAGGCATGGGCAAAGGAAGCCAACAAGGATAACAAAGACAAGAAAGCTGTTAAAGCTGCTGTTGAAGCCGCCGGCAAAGATGTGAACATGACCCTGCAGCATCACGGACCGGATTGGAATGGTTTCCTCAAGGCTGTTCAGTCCAGCAATCTTAAGGACAAGGACAAAGTTCTCAATGTGATCAACTCAAATGTTGATGCCAACAAAAAAGAACAGGAAATCCGTAATATGATCCTGATCTATCCTGAGATTGAAAAAGATCTTCTCCCGGCATTACGCCGCAGTGAAATCACGGCTACTCTTTACGAACCGCGTATGACCGATGCCGAACTGCTCCAGTTTGGCGCCTCGAATCCTGAAAAACTCAAGGCAGAGGAGTTCCTTTATGCAGCAACACTTACAAAGGATAACAATGTGAAAACAACCATCCTTGAAAATGCTGTTAAAAAGTTCCCTGAAAACTGGAAGATCAACAACAATGCAGCAGTTGCTGAAATCGAAAAAGGCAACCTCGGCCGCGCAAGCGAACTTCTTACAAAAGCACAGACACTTCAGCCCAACAACGGTATGATCGAAAACAACATCGGTGTTGTTGCCGCAAAACAGAAAGATGCGAAAAAAGCTGAAGCCCAGTTCAAGAAAGCTGCCACTCTTGGCGAGAACACCAATTACAACCAGGGTATCCTCATGATCCCTAAAGGTGAATATCAAAAAGCACTGACGCTCCTTGGCAATGCAAAATGCACCCATAACCTGGGTCTTGCACAGTTGGTATCAGGAAACAACACAGCTGCCGAGGCAACGCTGAAATGTGCTCCTGAAAGCCCTGAAACATTCTACCTCATGGCTGTTACCGCTGCCAGGTTGAACAACTCAAAGAGCCTTTATGAAAACCTCATGAAAGCCTGCCAGAATCCCGACCTGAAAGCCCAGGCAAGGGGTGACCGCGAGTTCAACAATTTTGCAAACACTCCTGACTTCCAGAATATCGTGAAGTAATTTGTTTACTGATGTTAAAAAAACCGTTCCGGTAATTCGGAACGGTTTTTTTTTGCGTATGACTGACCCGGCGGTGCCGGCAACAGATTTACAGCTGAAGGATTGAGAAACTCGGCAGCACGCTCTATTCCACGGATGCCCGGCCCTGTATGCGATGGATGCCCAGCGGGTACTCCTGCATGACCAGCGATTTTATCCACAGGTAATCTTCAGGCCGTTCAACGAAATCAAGCCCGTTTGTATCGATCAGCAATACCCGGAGATCATTTTGCTGGCGAAGAAATTCAAGGTACCCGGTTTGGATTTTATCCAGGTAATCGAACTGGATGTTCTGTTCATAGGGGCGTCCCCGTTTCTGAATATTCCGCTTCAGGTTTTCAATGTTCAGGTAGAGGTACACGATCAGGTCGGGCTTTGGCACCACTGAACTGACAATGGCGAATAACTTGCTGTAGAGGCCGAATTCAAGGGGTTCAAGGTTTTTACTGGCAAAAATCAGGGATTTGAAAATAAAATAATCAGCTACCGTAAAACTCCTGAAGATGTCGGCCATGCTGAACTGGGTTTTCAGCTGCTGGTACCGGTCGGCCAGGAATGACAGCTCCAGCGGAAAAGCATACCTGGCCGGGTCCTCGTAAAACTTCGGAAGAAACGAGTTCTCTTCAAACTGCTCCAGGATGAGGCGAGCATTGCACTCATCCGAAAACCGGGTGGCAAATGAAGTTTTCCCCGCACCGATATTGCCCTCTATGACGATATAATTGTACAAAATCCTCTACTAAAAATTAAACATAAAAAAGGCAACCCACCAGGGTTATTCAAATAACTTATTTATTTGCATTGTTTGCATTGTTTGCATTGCTTTCATTCAACTAAAACAACTGCCGCCCTGTCGGGGCACTCCTGCAAAAGTATGGAAATACTCTTTTTCAACAGCGGGTGAGTAAAACCTGGTGCTATTTCATTCATCGGCACCAGGCTGAACCTCCTCTCATGCAAACGAGGGTGCGGGATCATCAGGTTTTCCGTAAAAACGAGCTTTTGCCCGAAAAACAGGATGTCCAGGTCGATTGTCCTGCCGGCATAGCCCGATGGAACAGCACAACCGCAGCTGTCAAATGGCCTTATCCGGCCAAGCCGGGCTTCGATTGTCAGAAGCTGATCAAGCAATTCCGCCGGTTTCAAACCGGTGCTGATCTCAACCACCTGGTTCAGGAAGGATGTCGGGTCCTCAAATCCCCATGGTTCGGTTTCATACAGGGCTGATTTTTTCACGATTTGTCCCGCCCTTTCAGAAATCATAGCCATCGCCCTGGTTATGTAATCCAACCTGTCGCCCTGGTTACTGCCCAGCAAAATAAAAACCTCGTCCATGAATAATCAATTAATTGAATACTTGCAAGTTAAATAGTCTTCAACTGGAATGAAACAGGGGATCCGGTTCTAAAAACAGGGACCATGAATCAACCCGCAATGATACACTAATTTGCAAAATTTTCCCCCGGTTTAATTGCTTTGTTATCCACAATCTGAAGCAAGGAAGTATCCTGCATGAACAAAATGAACTTGTAACCATCACAATGATTGAGCGTATATATTGTTTATATTTGTCTCACATCATAAAATCAAACGATAATGAAACAGTTTTTTAAATTCATGTTCGCCAGCATGCTGGGGACATTCCTTCTTTTTTTTCTGGTAACGCTTATCAGTATTGGTATTATCGCGGCCATAGTTGCTGCCGCCTCCAGTGATGAAACAATCATCTCCAAAAACACGGTGCTGAGAATGACCCTTTCCAAACCCGTTGTCGACCGCAGTGCAAAAATGAAGGTGGTGATGGGTTATGCCGGTCCCGACAATGCCACGGGACTGAACGATATACTTGATAACCTGAAAAAGGCAAAGAAAGATGATAACATTGCCGGCATATACCTCGATCTGAGCGATATTCCAGCAGGTATTTCGACTATCGAAGAGATCCGCACCGCCCTGCTCGATTTCAAAACCTCCGGGAAATTCATATGGGCCTACAGCGAAGTTTATTCCCAGAAATCGTATTACCTGGCCACGGTGGCCGATAAAATCTTCCTGAACCCCCAGGGAGTTGTTGATTTCAAGGGACTTGCCGTTGAAATGACCTTTCTCAAGGGGATGCTAGAAAAGCTGGATGTAAAAATGCAGGTCATCCGCCATGGAAAATTCAAGGCAGCCACAGAACCGCTCTTCCTGGATAAGATGAGCCCGGAAAATCGCAGGCAGACTACCAAGCTTATCGCCGATATCTGGGAGAGGATGATAACCGGCATTTCTGAAAGCCGTAAACTCGGGAAACCTGAACTCAACCAGGTTGCCGACAGCCTCAAGCTGCAAACGGCTTCGGATGCCCTGAAATATAAATTTGTCGATCAGCTGATTTACAAGGATGAACTGATCAAAGAGATGAAAAAGAAGGTTAACGTTGAGGAGAAGAAGAATGTCCAGTATATTAACATGGACAGTTATACCAGTGTGGCCGAAAAGAAAAAAAACCTCACGGCAAATGACAAAATTGCCGTGATCTATGCCACCGGTTCGATCGGGGCCGGAGAAGGTGACGATCAGAGCATCGGCTCGGAACGTATCTCCAAAGCCATCCGCAAGGCCCGTGAGGACGAAAAGGTAAAGGCCATCGTATTCCGCATCAACTCCGGCGGTGGAAGTGCGCTTTCAAGTGATGTGATCTGGCGTGAAATTGACCTTGCCAGGAAGGTAAAACCTGTTGTTGCCTCTTTTGGGGATGTTGCCGCAAGCGGAGGATATTATATCGCCTGTGCAGCTACCAAAATCATTGCCAGCCCTACAACCATAACAGGTTCCATTGGAGTCTTCGGACTGATCCCCAACTTTGAAGGACTTTTCACAAAAAAGCTTGGCATTACCTTCGATTGGGCCATGACCAACAAGAACGGGGACTATATCCCGGTGATGAAGCCGCTGTCGGCATACCAGTCAATGCTTATCCAGCGCGACGTTGATAACATTTATGATGTATTTACAGGAAAGGTGGCTGAAGGAAGGAAGCTAACGAAGGCACAGGTCGACAGCATCGGCCAGGGGCGCGTATGGAGCGGGAGCGATGCCAAAACCATCGGGCTGATCGATGAATTCGGGGGACTTACCAGGTCGATCCAGGTGGCTGCCGAACTGGCCAAAACCAAGAACTACAAGGTCATATCACTGCCCGAACAGAAGGAATGGTACGAGAAACTGATCGACCAGATCACGGGCAATGATCCGTCGGCCAAAATGAAGACGGTACTTGGCGAAGATTATCATTACTACCAGTATATAAAGGATATCCGTGAAATGAAGGGGGTGCAGACAAGGATGGTGACGGACTTTGTTATCAATTAAAAATGCAAAATGCAAAATGCAAAATGCAAAATGCAAGTTGTTAAAGGATAAAATAAAAAAGAGGGCTCCTGGTTGGGTGCCCTCTTTTTTATTTGCTGATTGCGGATGGCAACCGGTTTGCGATTTACAGTAAAAAATTGACCTATCTCATCGGGTATTTTTTGAAGATCTCTTCGCTTTTCATCAGGATATCAATATACTGGGCTCTCCTGTAGGAGAAGGGATCCTTCTGGTTTTTGCGGGCAAGTTTACCCTGGAAAGCATCGATCGTTTCGTAATGTTTGTGATCCATCCAGCCGTTGAGTTCTTCGAGCATCCTGCCGATCTGGTCTATCCCGTTTTTGTAAACGGTACTTACCACCTGAACGCAGTCGGCTCCGGCAAGTATCATCTTGGCAACATCCTTCCCGGTAAAGATCCCGGTATTGGCACACAACGATCCGCGGATTTCTCCGTAGAGAAGGCCCATATAACGCAGCGGCAAGCGGTTGTCCTCCTCGTGACTCAGGTTGTAGGGATAATGGTGTTCCTCTGTCTCGAGATCGATATCCGGCTGGAACATGCGGTTGAACAGCACAAATCCGTCAACCCCGGCGTAATACATATTTTGAATAACCATCAGTGCATTGGTGTAAAACGGGCTTAACTTCACACTTACCGGTATCTTCACATTCTTTTTGATATCACTGACTATGTCGAGCTGTTCATTGACAATGGCCTTTCCTTCACGCTTGAAATCGCCCGGCACCGAATAAAAATTAAGTTCAAGTGCATTGATCCCGGTGTTTTCAAGTTGTCTTGCATATTCTACCCAGGTTTCGTCGAAAGTGCAGTTGAGACTGGCGATTACCGGGATGTGTACAGAATTCACTACTTTTTTGAGGTGGCTCAGGTGTTCGCGCGGACCGGCATGGTCGATGTCGGGAAACAGGCTGATCATCTCAGCATGCCGCTCATTGTACTGGTTCAGCTCCTCGCTGAGCTGCAGTCTTTCGAGCTCGATCTGCTCTTCAAACAGGGTTTTGTAAACAATAGCCGCCGCCCCTGCATCCTCCATTCTTTTACAGTTATCCAGATCCTTGACAAGGTTGCTTGCGCCAACAATGATAGGATTCTTCAACTGAAGACCCATATAACGTGTTGATAAATTTGCCATGAGAGTTGTATTTTAGAAAATAATATTAGTGCTACAAATATATGGTTTTACCTGAGATTATGATAACGGCCCGCGGAAGGGGAATCGCAACCGGCGGCCCCCCCTCCGGGCCTCTGTATCACAAGGTCGTTTCTATTTTTCGTAGGTCATTCCGGCCAGCCGTTTATAATGGTTGTATCTCCATTTGGCATTGTCTTCGGCGGCTTTGAACAATTCATCAGCCTCCTCGGGGAACATCATTTTAAGAGAGGAATAGCGCACCTCACTGGCGAGGAAGTCCTGGAAACTGGTCCATTCGGGTTCTTTCGAATCAAGCGTGAAGGGGTTCTTTCCCTCGTTGCCGTTAACCGGGTTGTAACGATACAGCTGCCAGTAGCCTGAGGCAACTGCGCGGTCCATCTCCTCCTCAACTTTGCCCATTCCAAGTTTCAACCCATGGTTGATACAGGGAGCATAGGCGATGATGAGTGAAGGCCCGTTATAGGATTCAGCCTCCTTTACGGCGCGGAAAAGCTGGCTGTTGTTGGCTCCCATCGAAACCTGTGCTACGTAGACATAACCGTAGGTCATGGCCATGGCGCCCAGGTCTTTTTTGCGGACCTTTTTCCCTGAAGCAGCAAATTTTGCGATGGCTCCGACCGGGGTAGATTTGGAGGCCTGGCCACCCGTGTTAGAATAAACTTCGGTATCAAGAACAAGGATGTTGATGTCTTCCCCGGAGGCGATCACGTGATCCAGTCCGCCGTAACCGATATCATAAGCCCAGCCGTCGCCGCCGATGATCCAGATTGATTTCTTGATCAGGTACTGGCGCAGGTTGAGGACCTCCTTTGAAAAGTCGTTCTTCTCTTTTGTAAGCAATGGAATGAGCGCCTGGGCAGCTGTTTTGGAGCCCTCTGCGTTGTACATGTTTTCAATCCAGCTCCTCATGGCATCGAGGGTGGCAACATTCATGGTGTTCTCCTTGATGGCAGCACGCATTTTGTCGGCCATGCGTTTGCGCAGCTGGGTAATCGCCACGGCCATTCCATAGCCATATTCGGCATTGTCTTCAAAAAGGGAGTTGGCCCAGGCAGGTCCCTGTCCGTCCACGTTGGGGCGATACGGGGTAAAGGGGGCTGTACCGCCATAGATGGATGAGCAGCCGGTGGCATTCGACACCATCATGCGATCGCCATAAAGCTGGGTAAGCAGTTTGATATAGGGTGTTTCTCCGCAACCGGCGCAGGCTCCCGAGAATTCGAAGAGCGGCTGTGCAAACTGGCTGTTCTTGAAAGTCTTGAAACGGTCGATCACATTGGTTTTATAGGAAACCTTGCTGATGTTGTAATCCCAGTTGGCAGTCTCCGGCATCTGGCTTTCAAGGGTTTTGAATTCGAGGGCCTTGGTCTTGGCGGGGCAAACATCCACGCAGTTGCCGCAGCCGGTGCAGTCAAGCGGTGAAAGCTGGATACGGAATTCCATACCGGCCAGCTCTTTGCCAACGGCTTTGAGCGTTACCATGCCTTCTGGAGCATTCTGTTTTTCGCTTTCGTTCAGCAGGAAGGGACGGATAGCTGCGTGAGGGCAAACATATGCGCACTGGTTGCACTGGATGCAGTTTTCGGCGATCCATTCAGGAACATTTACGGCAATACCGCGTTTTTCAAGCTGGGTCGTGCCATTGGGGAAGGTACCATCCTCGCGGCCAACGAAGGCACTTACGGGGATATCGTCACCGTTCATGGCGCTTACCGGGTCGAAAATCTGGCGGATGAAGGCATCCTTGCTGTCGGCATCGGCAGGTTTGATCACGATTTTGGACCATTCGGCCGGGATATCGATCTGGGTCAGTTCACCCCCGCGGTCGATGGCGGCATAATTCATGTTTACAATATCCTCGCCCTTGCGTCCGTAGGTCTTGTAAATCGCTTTCTTCATATCGGCAACCGTGTGCTCGTAAGGGATCACGTTCGAAACCTTGAAGAAGGCGCTCTGCATGATTGAATTGGTGCGGTTTCCAAGGCCGATCTCCTCGGCGATCTTGGTGGCGTCGATGATATAGAAGTTGATCTTGTGATCAGCAAGGTATTTTTTCATGTGATCGGGCAGGCGTCGCTTGGTCTCCTCCGCATCCCAGATGGAGTTGAGCAGGAATGTTCCGCCATCCTTGAGCCCCTTGAGCATGTCGTATTTCTCAAGATAGGCAGGCACATGACAGGCCACGAAGTCGGGGGTGATCACCAGGTAGGGCGAACGTATCGGGCTGTCGCCGAAACGGAGGTGCGAAACCGTGATGCCGCCCGATTTTTTAGAGTCATAGGCGAAATAGGCCTGGGCATATTTATCGGTGCTGTCGCCGATGATCTTGATGGAGTTCTTATTGGCGCCAACCGTACCGTCGGAACCGATGCCATAGAATTTGGCAGAATAGGTGCCCGCGGGGGCAATATCCATCTCGGGGATAAGCGGGAGTGAGTGGAAGGTAACATCATCAACAATACCCAGGGTGAAATGATTTTTGGGCTCCTTTGCCTTCAGGTTGTCGTAAACCGTGATAATCTGCGAGGGTGTGGTATCCTTCGAACTGAGACCGTAACGGCCGGCAATGATCATCGGGCGGTTTTCGGTGTCGTAGAACATGTCGCGGATATCGAGGTACAATGGATCGCCATTGGCTCCCGGTTCCTTCGTGCGGTCAAGCACGCAGATGCGTTTCACCGATTTGGGAAGGACATTGAAGAAATATTTTTCCGAGAAGGGACGATAGAGGTGAACAGAGATCAGTCCTACCTTCTCCCCTTTCGCCACCAGGTAGTCGATGACCTCCTTGGTGGTGTCGGTGATGGAGCCCATGGCAACCAGGATGTTTTCGGCTTCGGGGTGCCCGTAATACATGAAGGGGTGATAAACGCGTCCCGTCAGCTTGGTGATCTCCTGCATGTAGGCGTCAACCACATCGGGGATGGGTTCATAAAATTTGTTGATCGCCTCCTTTGCCTGGAAAAAGATATCGGGATTCTGGGCGGTTCCCCGGGTGACCGGGTGCTCGGGGTTGAGGGCGCGGTTGCGGAAAGCCTGGACGGCATCCATATCGAGCAGTTGCATCATATCTTCGTTCTCGAACATCTCGATCTTCTGGATCTCGTGCGATGTGCGGAAACCATCGAAGAAATGGAGAAACGGTACACGCAGTTTGATTGCCGAAAGATGGGCAATACCTGCCAGGTCCATTACCTCCTGCACCGACCCGGAGGCCATCATGGCAAAGCCGGTCTGGCGGGTGGCATACACATCGCTGTGGTCGCCGAAAATGGAAAGCGCGTGCGCCGCAACGGTGCGGGCGCTGACGTGGAAAACGGCCGGGAGCAGCTCCCCGGCTAATTTGTACATGTTGGGGATCATCAGCAGCAATCCCTGGGAGGCGGTGAAGGTGGTCGTTAAAGCACCGGCCTGCAATGAGCCGTGGAGTGTGCCGGCAGCCCCGGCTTCAGATTGCATCTCCACAACCTTCACCTCTTCGCCGAACAGGTTTTTACGGCCGTGGGCGGCCCATTCGTCGACGTTTTCGGCCATGTTGGAAGATGGAGTGATCGGATAGATGGCGGCAACTTCACTGAACATATAAGCCATATGTGCAGCAGCCTGGTTCCCATCGCACGACAAGAATTTCTTTGATTTAGTCATAATATATTGATTTTAAAGTACTTAATTTCAGTATTGTGAAATTTCTAACAAGCCGCAAAATTACGAATTAATATTGAGAAATGGTCACTTATACCAGGATTTTTGATGCTGATTCCAACCGGAACATTTAGGCAAGAACGGGGCAGTTGTTTGTTATCGCACGGCAAACGCAGGATAAAAAATGGCCGGGGGTGTTATTCAGAAACAGTATAAATGAAATTTACGCTGCTTTATCAATCATTTGATTTTTTTCTTTCACGGAAAAAAGTAATATTGTACTTTTGCACTCCCAAAATGAGCATTGGCCCGTTCGTCTAGGGGTTAGGACGCCAGGTTTTCATCCTGGTAACAGGGGTTCGATTCCCCTACGGGCTACAGGTTTAACCCCTTAAGATATTGATCTTGAGGGGTTTTTGTTTTTTCGCACCCCTGTATTGCACCCCTTTTTTTACCAATTCCGTTAAAAATCTGAAACAACACCTGCTGAGGCCACATTCGAGTATATGCCTGTACTTTCGTCATCCATCATCGAACTATCTCCAGTGACTGCCGCAGTGGCTGATTTTGAGGATATGGCTTATTTAATCACGGTTGATAATGGAATTCTTGCGCCAGCAGCACCCACTGAAGCTGATTTTGAATAATCTCGATAACTTCTGCTGAATTTGTGAAGCTGCCCTGAGAGTGGTTTTTGTTGTGAACACTTGGAGGCAACATTTTATTTGGGTTTTTGTCAATATCAATGTTTCACCTTCGGCCCTACTCCCAACTGCGCTCATCCTCCATCACTGTGCCGACATCTTCTTCTATTCCCACGGGGCAGGCTGTTCTCAGGACTTTATTATCAGATGCTTGCAAACCCTGGATTTATCTGACTACCTTGCATGGACAACCAATATAAAAAACTCTTATGAGACCACTCAATTTATTACTATGCATTATGGCTGCAGGACTGCTTTCCTCATGTGCAACAACCAAGGTTTTTTACCAAGTGTATAAAACTAACTACGAGGGACTGACAAAAAAGGACCATTTAGTTGTATTTGAAGATGAAAATTGTGTGGTTTCATATAACCTCTGGGGTGATGGTGGCAACATTGGATTTCGGTTCTACAATAAAACAGATCAAAACATATTCTTGAATCTGGATGAATGCTTTTATATTTCCAATGGGAACGCATTTAACTATTATAAAAACAGGGTATATACTTCTTCATCGGCAACTGGAGTGAGCCAGAGTAGTGGTATTTCCAGTTCGAGATCAGTTGACGCTTCAGTATCAGTAACTGCGTTAAATTATTTATCACTGTTGCAAACAAATTCAGTTACAGCTGGAGCCTCGCAATCCGTTTATTCATCAAATAGTACAATGTCTTCCAAGGGCCGCTCGGTAGCAATTAATGAAGAAAAAATCATGTGCATCCCGCCACAATCATCTAAGATCGTTGCGGAATATTCTATTAATGAATCTCCATATCGGGATTGTGATCTTTTAAGGTTCCCTAAAAACAAACAAAGCATTGTCAAGACATTTGATAAAACAAACAGCCCGTATATATTTAGTAACTTGCTTGTTTACAAAATTGGTCAAAACGAAAACCAGAAAAAAATTAAGAACGAGTTTTATGTGACAGAAATCTCAAACTTGACCAAAGAAACAATGTCGACCTTGAACTATGAAAGGTCTTGCGGAGAGAAATCTTTTGAAAAACAATATTTTTTCAAAAATTTAGGACCTGATGCTTTTTATATTGAATATGTTCGCCCAAATACTTACAAGTGGGAGCATTAATAGCGGGATATGCATTGAACTTCCATGTATAACGGCGGTATCGCTGCCTCCTTTGCTATGGTAAAAGTTCTAAATGCTCACAAAAGCAGAAGAACGTCCCGATCGTAACATTCCCTTAACCTTTATCAGGCAGGTCGTGTATTGCTGCCCAGCCTCATTCTGGTCGTATTTCGGGCTGGGTGAACAGGCCTGGTGGAATAACTGCCGCCCCGATTCTCAGGATTGATGGGCAAACGCAAAGCCCAACCTCAAATTGATGGGATAGTCAGTGGCAATGTTGAGTTGGCGGGCTGCAACCTGGTGTATGAGCCTATAAACTTTACTGTATGTATAGTTGACGAAAATCACTGATTTTCTAAAGTTTGTTAAATGCAATCTCAATATACGATAATTATATCACATGTTCATATTATCAGTTTATATCTGATTATATTAACATAATACATCATTATTTTCTTACATTGACAAAAATGTTAATTATCTTTGCGATGTATTATGTTTGTAATATCAGGTTAAAACTGTTTTCCAACATGAATAATAAAACTATTTCATCTCAGTCCGCAAGGTTATTGAGCCATCTGAACCAGCAGGGTAAATTGTTTTTTACGGTTCAGGATGCTCAGATGATCCTTTCAGACAGTAAAAAGGGTACCATTATTGAATTGGTCAATTCTATGATCTCAAGAGGATTGTTAATGAGAATCAAAGATGGGCTGTATCATGTTATCCCTTATGAAATGGATAGCTCCAATTACTTTCCGAACTGGCATCTGACCGCACAAGCCATGGTTCAGTCAAAACAGTATTACATTGGATTTTACAGTGCGTTGGACTTACATGGACTTATTACTCAACCCTCCCATTTCGAACAGGTAGTTGTATCTGAACGCATGCTTCCAAAAAATCAACAGGTTGGTGCTGTTAATTTTGAATTCATCACCTTCAGTGAAGACCACTTCTTTGGTTTTAAGAATCAATGGATGGATGACTATACTAAGGTGTGCTTTTCTGAGCTTGAAAAAACCATCATAGATTGTTTGTATATCCCCCGCTACGCTGGTGGTATTGCTGAAATCACAAAGTCCGTTTACAAATGCAGGGAACAGATCAATACAGGCAAATTATTCAACTATCTGGAGCGGTTTAAAGTGCAAGCGGTAAACAAACGGCTTGGATTCATACTCCAGAACCTTGAACTTCTAAGTGATTTCAGAAAAGAATTGGCTTCAACTATCAAGGGTGGCTATATCCAACTTGAACCTTCGTTGCCAAAAAATGGTCGCCATCATTCTGACTGGAAAATTTTGGATAACTTAGATATTGCTGATGCCATCAAATCTTTAACAACATAACCAATGATAAAGGCCGGAGAAATACAAGCTGCCGCGGCTAAACTTGGAGTCAGGGATACCCAGATCGAAAAAGATTATGTCATTTCATGGGTTCTTTATGGAATTGCTAACAATGATTTTCTTGTTAACCATCTGGTTTTTAAAGGTGGAACCGTCCTGAAGAAAGCCTATTTCCCAGATTACCGATTCTCTGAAGACATGGATTTCACTTTTATCAAAGGTGATTTTGATATTACCAAAATCAAAAATGCCATTGAAACACTTGTTGAATGGGTGTATGATGAATCACGGATCAGGTTGGTGATCCAGGATGAAACCCGGCACGAGACTGGCAACTATAACTTCTATCTGTCTTATATAGGATCGCTCGGTGGCAAAGGCGAAAACAAGAGTATCAAGGTAGATATTAGTTGTGACGAGTTGGTTTATTATCCCGTTGAGAAAAGAGTGATTATTAATACCTACAGCGACTTGACATCTGAGTACGGTGTACATTGCTATTGTTTAAATGAATCAATTGCTGAAAAGATGAGGTCATTGATGCAACGAACCGCTCCAAGAGATTTGTATGACCTTTGGTATTTGTTCGAAGTTGAAGGGTTGAATATCGAGGACTGTATTTATGCTTTTCAAGCAAAGACCCAATACAAGAAGCTAAATCCAAGGGAACTGGTGAAAACAGTTCTTCAGAAAGAAAAGATTTTTTCCAGGCTATGGACAGATCATTTGATCCCTCAAATTAAAGAATTGCCTGATTTCAAAGATGTTTGGCGTGAATTGGGAAAACATTGGAAGAAATTCGAGAAATTCATTTGATCCCCATAGGAAAGCCTCATCTTTGTTCTAATGATCCGACCCATCTCCATATTTCTTTCATTCTATTTTCTTGTGGGTACAGCCATCTTACCCAAGGGTGATTTTGGATTTACCGCTCAGCTTTCGAATTTGTACGATGCCTTTGTCCAGTTGAATGGATCAGTTTCATTTGATGAGTTTCTGGCTGAGGAGTTGCTCGATCCATATTCCCCGCCAGAGGATGCAGATGAACCCGCAGACGAGCCATTCGAAAAGGAATGCCAGACGGTACCAATTGATTTGATTGCCGTTAGTGCAAACAGTTCATTTGTTGCAGCAACCACAATAATTGAACTCCAGCCTGAACCAGAATCTACCACCGCTTACATTCCATATACAGAACAGTTCACCACAACTGATCCAGATTCAATTTTTCATCCCCCAAGACCACTTTCTTTTTCTTAAGGTCATAATTTATTCATTTTCATAACACTAAATCATTCAATCATGAAAAAGATCATAGTATTGCTGTCAGCATGCTTGCTGATCAGTTTAATGGGGTATACCCAGAAGATAACACCTGATAAGGTTCCAGTACCAGTGAAACAAGCCTTTGCAAAGAAATTCCCCGCTGCAACTGATGTCAAATATGAAATGGAAAAGAAAGACTATGAAATCAACTTCAAGGATAAAGGAGTTGAGATGTCTGCCAATTTCGATGCTACTGGGAAGTGGCTTGAGACGGAGACCGAAATTAAGGTAACTGATCTGCCCAAGGATGTTTCTGCTTCTGCTTCCAAAAATTTCGTTGGGTTCAAAATTTCAGAAGTTGCCAAAACAGAAACTCCGGACAAAGGATTGATCTATGAATTGGACTTAAAGAAAGATAAAGAAGGGTTCGAAGTCCAGTTCTCACCCAAAGGTGATATTCTGAAGAAAACACCTTTGAAGAAAGAAAAGGAAGAGGACGAGAAAAAGTAGAACAAACCGTATTGTTGTTGAAAGCCCACTGTATGCTCAGGTGGGCTTTTTTCTCGGTAAAATAGTGTGAAAAAGCCCGTCAAAACTAATTGGCGGGCTTTATAGTTCCAGTCTGAAAAAATGATAAGTCCAAGCAAATATAGTATAGAAAGTGCCATATTTTACAAATATGAAAACTTTTCCACGCCGGGTCGCCATCGGATGCTATATCAACTTCTTGGAGGTTTATAAGAAGATATTCATGCTGACTTGTGATAACAAGGTCAAAGTTGAGATTGCCAAGGTACGAACATATTGACCCGATGAAATAAAAAAGTCCAACCAGTCAAGGATGGGATCTTAGATATGAAATGAATCATTCAACATCCCTGACATGATGCTCAAATTCAGGCTCCCATGATGGTGCTGTTATACAAACCTGTTTCAAGTTGCCTTTATAATAGAATCTTCTATTGGGCGGAACAATCACAACATCACCAGCACATACCTCATGTGGAACATCTTCAATGTACCAAATGCCATTGCCTTCAATGATATAGAAAATAAAATTGCTCTTGGTATGATAGAACTCCTCAAGATGACCAATCCGGGTCTCCTGATAAACTACCGATGCTCCAGGGCATTGATCCTTGGTATTGTAAACTCTCATTTTCACACCGTGCTTTTCAAATTCAGGTGCGTTTTCCTTTTTAAAAATCATTTGATCCATATCAGGTCCCATTTTTATTTAAAAGCAGCCCATGGTAATAACAGTAATAATAATGCTCATTTTTTCTTCTTCTTAATCTTCTGTTCAGGAAGTTCTTCATAGGTGATCCTGATCAGATTACTGATCCAATCTCGATCTTCCACTCGGTCATCAATTAGAAAACTTGGCTTTGCTCCTGGGTAGGCCGGAGCTTCTACAACATCCCCTATAAATGCTCTGCCTCCTTCGGTTGGCTTGATAAAGAGCCTGTTATCGCACACAAGTGCAACGACCTTCCCTTCACAGTATAGGGCATATTCACCGAACATCTTCTTGAAGGTGACCTGACCAACATTTTCAATTTGGTCAGCAATGAAGTCAATAAAATTCTTATCTGTTGCCATTTTACAGTTATTTCAATAGTGTTTTTAATTGTTCTATTTGTTTCTTCCCCCGAAAATTGCCTGGATTCAAATCAATAGAATTTTCGAAATTTGTCAATGCCAGTCCATTCTGTTTGTTACGCATATATGCTGGATAAACCATTCACTTTGACCAATGTCTGCCGATTCAATTTGACCACCCCTGTTCAGATGAAAAAACAGGTTCCCGCCAGGGCAAATTGACCACCCCCAATCTGTTAATTTTAACGGCCTTCTGCTTTTAAACCTTGGCATCCTGGAAACAGGGAAAAACTCATTCTTATGGGATGGACAATTTGAATCGGCATTAGCTGGTCAATATGGCCGGCATATTCAAATACGTCCATGAACTGCTAGCATTCCGTCCATGCTATTCCCTAATGATCTTCCTGCTGTAAACCCTCTCCCCGATGATGATTGTCAGGAAATAAATCCCCGGATCAGCCGGCAGGGAGAGGTAAATTCCGTTTGCAATTGAATTAAAGGAGCACCTTGATATGACCCTTGAAAAAACATCACTGACCCGGAGCTCGGCAGGGCCCGCCGTGCCACTGGTCAATTCAACTGTTACCCCGTCGCGGGAAGGGTTCGGGTACACCCGGATGCCGTTATCGGCGACATACGGAGGCGGTTCAACAGCATTGAGCAGGTATGCCGGGGACAGGGCTGAGCACCCCGTTGAATTTGTTACCCTGACCCTGTAGTACCCAACCTCCATAAAGGTAATCTCCCTCTCTTTTCCACCCAGGCTGTCGGGAACCGGCAGATCGTTGAAATACCATTGATAGCTGCTGCCCGGACCGGCAACCAGGATTTTGCCCGAAATGGTGATGGCTGCCTCAGGGTTTGGGGAGATAACTACGGCCTGTTCTGCAGGAACCGCGCACCGTTCAGCCTCGCTGGTTGCAAAAAGGGTAATCCGTCCTGTGCCGGGGGAGCCCCAGCGAACGGTGATGGTGTCTGAATCCTGTCCCGATAGAATTGTGCCGCCATCAACGGTCCAGTAACAGGTCATGTGCAGTAAATTACCGGCAATAAAACAGAGGCTGGTATCGGTTGTGCACACTGCCTGGGGTCCGGAGAGCAACGGGACGGCAACAGGGATTATGTTGACCTCAAGCTCGTATGTCCCTTTATTTGTAACAAGCCCGACCTGCCCGGCGCTATTCCCGGTCCAGCGGATCTGAACGGCTGCGGTGTTCTGACCCGACAGGATCTCTCCCCCGGTAACCGACCAGGAATATTGTGTGGCCGGGCTTGTGGCCTGGTAAATCATCGTGCTGTGGCGGCAGGCGTCGATGTTCCCGTTGATGGCCTCGGTAACCGTGGCAAAACGTTTTCCCCTGACGTCGTTGTACCTGGTCATAATCCCTGACGGCCAGTGAATTATTACTGAGTCAATGATAGCGGTATTCCCGAGTCCGAAATGGGCATCCATGCCGTTCTGGCTTTGCCTGCCGGTTTGCGAGGTGATTTCCGTGTTCTGTGGTTTTCCGCCGGCATACAGGTACACCTTTGCCCCTATTGCAAAACTGTTGGAAACGACCCCCTTCAGGTGCAGGTTGATCCAGCTGTTTGAATTGCCGTTGTTCAGGTAGAGAGAATTTGCCTGGTTATAATTGACCACGGCAAGGTCCATGAAACCGTCACGGTTAAAATCGGCCCAGGCATGGCCGTGCGATTCTTCCTGGTCTGACGCGATGTTCAGCATGGTGATCTTTTCAAATGTGCCGTCGCCAAGGTTGTGATACAATAAATTGGTCGCCCCGTTTTGTTCATGAAACGAGCGCGCCACATATAGATCAAGGAATCCGTCGTTGTCGTAGTCCACCCAGCTGCTGCTGTTGGGGGGCCGGGAAAACCCGTCGGGGCTGTAGTCCTGGTAAATCACACTGCTGGTCTCATCCGTGAAGGTGCCATCACCGTTGTTACGGTACAGGTGGTTGCGGTTGCCGTTGTCACAGCCTACAAACAAATCGGGAAACCCGTCATTGTTGTAATCGCCGAAACTTGAGGTATAATGATAGGCCGCATCATTTACGGGAGGAGCGCCGGTAACGGCGGTAAAGGTGCCATTCCCGTTGTTTTTATACAGGTAGTTTAATTTCCCCGACCAGTTCGTGACAAATATATCCGGGTCACCGTCGCCATCAATGTCGGCAATACCGGCATTCTCCATGTAATTGTTGCCCGGCTGGGTCACGGCGGGATCGCCGTATATGTTCGTGAAAGTCGTATCCCCGTTGTTCAGGTAAAGCCTGTTGGGGTTTCCGGGCGGGTATCCGCTGGTATTGGTTATATAAAGATCGACCAGGCCGTCATTATTTAAATCCCCGCAAACGGCATTTCCTGCGATGTCACCGGACTCAGTGACAATGTTGCCTGCTTTGAATTCAGTGAATTTGCCGTTGCGGTTGTTCAGGTAAAAATGCGCCCTGGCGAATTCACCGAAGGCGATATAGGCATCCAGGTAGCCGTCATTGTTGAAATCGGCCCATATCCCCGTTGTTCCCCTTTCCTTGTAAATGCCCGCATCGGTTACCTCTGTAAAAACGCCATTTCCCTGGTTTTTGAAAATCACGGGGTAGTTCAGCTCATCCGTGACCAGCAGGTCGTCAAGCCCGTCATTGTCATAATCGCCGGCCAGGCAGGCCGTATTCCAGGAAACATGGTTGACAAAATCGCCGGTTGTAACCTTTGTAAACTGGGAATAGGTGATGTTTGCGATTAACAGTAATCCTGCAGTAAGAAACATCCTGGTTTTCATGCCGGGCAATTTAGTTAAAACGGAGATGCCGGTTTTTTTCAGCGGTACTGGTTTATAACAACCTTGATCGCCTGGTCCCGCGTCAAATTTTTGGCTGCATTTTCGATACAAATATCGATAATCCCATGAAAACCAAAACTATTTCATTGCACTTTTATTCGCCGCAGGGGCAAGCCATTTGCGGACTAAAAGATATCAACCGGCATATTGCTGCCAGTTAACGCAAATCCTAAAATTTCACCCGGAATGCCAGGATACCCAATGCAACCAGGACCAACCCCGTAATGGTTTTCTCCAGGTTTGCCGGGAAACGGGAGATCAACAGCGAGGCTCCCTTCATCCCCAGGGTGACCAGGAAAACCATCACCACCAGGGTCGTTACAACGTACACCGCCGAAACAATGAATATTCCGATCCAGCAGATGGTGCCGGCCTGGAAGTAATAGGCCTCGATCTCGACACACGGCGTAAGGAACATGGCCATGCTCAGCGAAGCAAGAATGGCAGCCCGTCCTGATTTGTTATTCCCTTTACCGGCTAATAAATCCGTTGCCTGATGCCCGTGATGATGGTTATGATGCCTGAACCCGAGCATTATATAGATGATGCCCAGACCCACCAGGATAGCCGGGGCGATCGTCTCCGAAATCACCGAATAACCGGCCGAGAGCCTGTAGCCGACAAGGCCGACGACAATGCCGATCATCACCGTGCTGAGGGAATGTGCGGCACCGGTAACGATCGTCGCCCACAGGGCCTGTTTCGGCCCCCATTTTTCAGTTTTGCCCACGGCAATCAATGGCAGCCAGTGGTTTGGGATTAATGCATGGATGATGCTGAGCATCAAACTCCCGATGAATACCTGGTACATGATCTTTATGTTGTTTTAATGAATGCTTTTATCGTCGATTTTCGTCGTTTAGGTTTTTACCCGGCAGGCTGTTTTTCTATTAAAAAATAGCTCCCACCGTTAATTTCGCCGTCTTCAACCAGTTTGAACCCTGCGTGTGCAAAAAGGCTTCGCCATTGCCTTTTTGAAGTCAGTATGAACGACATTACATTCAGGATGGCAAAGGAGGAGAGGGTTGGGGTCAGCACGATCATAAGCATCCTTCCGCCGGGCCTGAGGATCCTGCTGATTTCCCTGAGCGCATTGAGTTTCTGATCGCCAAGATGGTCAATCATGTAGGAACTGATGACGGCATCAAAAGCCCCGGCCCCGTATTTTGTATTGGTGATGTCTCCCCTGGCTATCTCAACACGGTCGGAAATACCGGCCAATTGCAGGTTTTTTTCAAGGAGGGTGTTCCCTCCTCCCTCGATATAGTCTGAATCAAACAGGTCGAAAGCGGTAATTTTTCCCGGGTAGATGCGGCCCAGGGCGATCGTCGACCGGCCGGCACCGCAGCCTGCATCCAGAATGCGGCTGCATTGCTGATCAAACAGTCTGACCCAGGGCAGGGTGATATACCGCGTATTCTTCGGTGATCGCACGATAAGGTTTCCTATGAAAAAATTCAATGACAGCAGGAAGAGGAAAAATGCCAGGAGCCCGAAGCCGGGGAAGGAGAGATAGATATGAACAGCAGCGGCGGCAAATACGACGGATACGACCCAGAAACCATTCAGCCACCCCGGGCTCCACCCTGCATCAAATTTTTGATTGTCCCGACCCTTGTTAAACAGCAATCCCATCCTCTGTCTCAGTTTCCCGGGCAATACAACGACAACGGAAAGAGA
>JBAXFZ010000008.1:0-25882 GCA_037139685.1 Bacteroidota bacterium | reverse complement strand
ACCTCCTATTTCAGGTCCATGATCTTTTTTAAGAGCGCAAAGAGGTGCTGCGCATTATCGGTTATATACTGGGTATAACGTTGCAAGTCGGGCTTGTCGCGGGTTTCCTGTTTCAGCATGGCTGCAATCCCCATAATGCCAAGCATGGGTTCGCGGATCTGGTTGCTGACATTGTCGAGCAGTGTATTTTTCAGCCTGACGGCCTCCTCTGCCTGGTCTTTGGCCAACTGCAGTTCCCTAGTGCGTTCGATGATCTTTTCTTCCAGTTCCTCCTGGTGCCTGACCAGCCGGTTCTCAAGGCTCTTCTGGTAAACTGCAAGCCTGATGCTGACCAGCGCCTGCTGAATGTCAAAGGGCTTGATCATAAAGGCATGGGGTTTCGATTTGAAGGCCTCCTCAAAGACATCAAGCTGGCTCATGCCTGTAAGAAATACAAGCGGGAAATCATATTTCGCAGTGATGATCTGACCTGCCGCGATTCCATTCATCTTCCCGGCAAGTGTGATATCCATCAATACAATGTCGGGAAACAGGGAGGTGTGTTCGATGCCCGAAAGGTATGCCAGACCCTCCTCCGCTTTACGGAAAATTGCAGTGATTTCAAAGTTGAACTGCTCCAGTTGCCGCTTCAGATCGTTCGCCAACAGGAATTCATCTTCAAAAATTATAATTTTTACCGGGGTCATCTTAATAGTATTGCTACAAATATACGACATATTACGTAAAATAAACCTATCACCCAGGAAAATAATTCCTTAGCTGAACACCTATTGTTTATTTCCCCTTAGGATGATTTTATTCCCTTCCAGAAAGAAGAGCTGATCAACCCGGCCTGACATTCCTGATCTCATTTAGCTGTTCTGCAGAAAGACCTTCGGGCTCCATTCCGGTCGATTTGCAAAGCAGGTAGATCTTGGCCGATTTAGCCAGTATATCAAGGATATCAAAGGCATCTGCCAGGGTGCTCCCGATTGCCAGGCAACCATGTTTTTCCCACAGAACGGCCTTGTGGCCTTCAAGTTCCCGGGTTGTTGCCGCGGCAATATGTTCGGTTCCTGCAAGGGTATAAGGAACAAAACCCACCCCGTCGGGTACAAACAACAGGGTTTCGGGGTGCATGCCCCAAAGCAGTGAATTCACTGCCTCCCCTGATTTGAAGGGGAGTAACTGCGTGAGGGCGATCAGCTCGGTGACATGGGCATGGAGCACTGCCTTTTCCGGTGAATTATTATGAAGAAGCTGTTGATGGATCGCCAGGTGGGTCACCAGTTCGGATGTAGGCTTTACAAAATCCCCTTCATGATTGTCGGTAATAACGTGAAACGCCGACCCTGTATCGCTGATGTAAACGAAGCAGAGGTTTTCGGCAGGATTTACGGCCATGTCACGCATCCGCGTGCCGGTTCCGCTTACCAGGAAGAGGGTGCGCGGTAACCCCGGATAGGCCCGTGAAAGAGGGAAAAAGGGATAGGCTGAAAACCTGTCAAGTTCCCGTTCATGAAAAAAACCGGTAACATTGACGGAAAAATTTCCGGCATTGCGTTCGGCCCAGCCCCGTTCCCACAGGTATTGGGCAACCCCGGCAACCTGCATCAAAACCGGCTTCAGCTCCTTTTTCTGAAAAAGATCGTTTGAAAAGTTCAACAGGTTATCAAAATTTCCGATCATGCTCGTTTTCTTTTAAAAAATTGTTTCAGCAGTTCGCTGCATTCCGTTGCCAGGATCCCTGAAGCAACCTGTGTTTTCGGATGTAACAGGTTATTCCCGGTAAGCAGGTATCCCCGTTTTTCATCGGAGGCTCCGTAAATTATGCCCCCCAGCTGCGTCCAGAAGGCTGCCCCGGCACACATGGCACAGGGTTCGAGCGTAACAAACAGGGTGCATTCATCGAGGTATTTCCCGCCAAGATAGCTTGCTGCCGCCGTAAATGCCTGCATTTCGGCATGAGCCGTGGCATCGTTGAGCAACTCCGTAAGGTTATGGGCCCTGGCGATTATGGTCCGGTTACAAACAACCACAGCACCAACCGGCACCTCATCCTTATCAAGGGCCTTTTGCGCCTCCTTCAGGGCTTCGTTCATGTAATACTCCGGAGAGAAGATCGGGTAGGAGTTCAACAGGCGAATATTGAATGGTGAAAAAATCCGCGACGCGTAACGTGTTACGTGTTACGTGTTACGTGTTACGGTTTCAGTATCTTTTGCGCAACGATGGTTTTGTTCCCGGCTTTCAGCACAACCAGGTAGGTCCCTTTTGGCTGGTTTTCCAGGTTGATCTGCCGGTTGAAAGTTCCTGCAGGGGCTGTGCCGGTTTCATGGACGAACTCTTTTCCGGACAGGTCTGTTACCGTAAGGTCGGCAGTTGCCGCACTGTCAAAAAAGGCTGAAACATGGATCAGTCCGCCGGAAGGATTCGGGTAAACTGATGCTGTTAAAGGCTTCCTTTCTTCCATTCCCGCCGTAACATCCCAGGTCATAGTAAACAGCCCGCGGCCATGGGTTGCTGCAAGGACAAGATTATCGGATTTTCGGATCTGGAGCATATCCACCCGCACATTGGCCATCCCTGTATTCACCGGGAACCATACAACCGGCGAATGGTCGAGGTTGACGCATTCCCAAACTCCTGTTTCGGTTGCAAGCAGGGCCTGGCGCGTGTTCGACGGGTGGTATAAGGCCCAGCGGATAGGCATGTCGGGAAGGTTTCCCTCGATATTTGTCCATTGCTGGCCACCGTTGTATGTTTGCCATACAGAGGCAACCCCGTAGTTTGAGAAGGTTACCATCAGTGTGTCTTCCGATTTTCCTACGGCGATCGAGGAGATTGATGATGCGGGAAATGCCGTGCTTCCGATATCCGTCGACACAGGGCTGCTGGTTTGGGCTTCGGTGACCTTAAACAACCGGCCCGATTCAGAACCGACGAAAAGGGTTGATTTTCCTGTCGGGGAGAAGGGCGAATACTTTAACGCGGTGAAAAATACGGTACTCCCGGTATTGAGGGGGAGAAAATGGCCCGAAATGTTGCTTGTGAGGTTATCGAAGCGTACGATTTTGTCGTTGTATGTCCCTATATAATCCACTGCATTTGCGAAGAGATGTTTCTCCTTGTAGTCAAAATCGGCCGGGCTGACAAAGGTTCCGCTCGACCAGTTACCTGTTATATTGACAAAATTGCCGTACAGGTAAATATAGTAGTTGTTGTAGTAATAGGATGAGATTGAAAGGTTGGGGTTTGTTTCATCGTAAAAGCAGCAGGCCCCGTCGCCACCGCTTACCATGTCGTAGATGGTAAGGGGTGTTCCGGTGTAAAGCAGCGATCCGTTGTCCTGCAACCCGCCGAGGAATTCCTGGGTTCCGGCCGTGGGGTTGATGGCACAGGTATAAAACTGCAGGGTTGAATAGCCCTTGTTGTGCTGCTCAAACACGGGACTTCCGCTTGTCCCGTTTGCAGTATAAAACACGCCGCCGTCGCTCCCGAAGAGAATTTCATCGGAGGATCCGGGTTTATAAACAATGATGTGCTGGTCTGCATGGATATACATCGGGCCGCCTCCGCCATACATCAGCGACCAGTCGGTTACCCTGTTCCAGGTGTTCCCGCCATCGGTCGAATGGTGTACGTCAAGCCCGCCGATGTATAGCCTGTCGGCATTGTTCGGGTCGATGGCAATGTCGAGCGCATGCCAGGCAATGGTTGCAAAGCTGGTGCCGGAGGTAAGGTCGCTCGGAAGGGTTTTTTCCACCCAGGTAACCCCCTTGTCGGCCGACCGCAGGATGTAGTCGCAATAGAAATAGTTAAACCCGTTGGCCGAGTTGACAAATCCATCCGCGATCAGGGCATACACGACATTGGGATCGGATGGTGCGGCGGCAAGTACGACCCGCCCGGGGATTGTGTTTGCACCGCTGTTGATTATGGCAGCCTGGTACTGGGAATTGACAGTCCAGGTTGTTCCGTTGGTCGAGTAAAGCAGCACGGCGGCTCCCTCCCCGTTGAGGTTGGGGCGGGTTCCCACATAGATCCTGTTATCGGCACCAAGTGCAATGTCGGAAACACAATAGGGAACTGTGGAACCGGCGATATTGGGCAGAACCTGCTGCCATGTCGCCCCGTTGTTGACCGAGCGGAACAGCCCGTCGGACGGCTGGCTCTGGTGTTGCTGCCCCTTGTATAGCCCGGAAGCAACACCGGCGTAAATGACGCTTACCCCGCTTTCGATGCGGATCACAATCTTCGTAACGTAGGCAAATTGCCCGGTTCCCTGTATAAAAGCCCAGGTTTGCCCGCCATCGGTGCTCCGCATGATGCCTGTTCCCAACCCGGAACTTTCGCGGTAGGTCTGCATGGCCGTTTCTGCCTCGCCGGTACCCAGGTAAAATATCTGCGGATTTGCCGGATCATAAGCCAGGCAACGGATAGCCAGGTTGCTCCAGAAGTCGGCAACCGGAACCCATGGCGAAGTGGCACTGGTGATATTGTTGTTGTACCAAAGCCCACCGGTAACCCCGCCTGCCCAGACTTTCTTGTGGGTTGCATCGTTCGGATCGTACATGATGGCACGCGTACGTCCTCCCATGTCGGAAGGATATCCCTGCCACTGGATTGAACTGCTTTGTTTCAGGGCGGCAAGCTGCTGTGTCCTGACCATTGCGGGAATCAGCCGTTCACGGGGCACACTGCCGGTTTCGGGGTCGAATGTCATAAGAAAATCATGGTATTCGGCCATGCCAGGCTCATCGGCCTCAGGCAACCCCTCTTTTTCTGCTTTTATAGCAAATGGCGCCTTTTTATTCAGGGACGACAGGTATGCTTCGAACTTCTTTCGTTTTTCATTCCCGGGTTTACCGGAATTGATTTTATACATAAAGCCTGTTCCAGCCACCAGCAGGATGATCAATGCCGGGAGAATGACCCTGGCCTTCGAATTCTGTAAAATTGTTCTCATTTGACGATATGTTAGTTGATGCAGATTGGTTTTTCCCCGCAGGCCCGGTATGAAATCAATTGAAAAGAGAGCGCTCCCGGACAGGTGTTATCCTCCCGCCGGCGATGGTGAAGCCTGCATGAACCACAAAGTTACCACTTTTCTATTCAGGCAACTGTATCCCGGTCGCGGAAATATCTTTTATCAGGTCGGTAAGTTCCCAGGCATCGCGCAGGTGGTAGGGCCCGATACGGGTACGGCAGAGCGAGGTAAGATGTGCGCCGCAGCCAAGCATTTTCCCGAAATCACGGGCAAGCGAACGGATATAGGTTCCCTTGCTGCATACCACGCGGAAATCGACATCAGGCATGGCTATCCGTGTAATTTCAAAAGCCGGGATGGTTACCAGGCGTGCCTTGATCTCCACGCTGACATCTTTCCTGGCCGATTCATAGGCTCTCTTTCCGTCAACTTTGACGGCTGAAAACTGGGGGGGAACCTGTTCAAAGGTGCCTGTAAATTGTCGTGTTGCATCATGGATTGCCTCCTCCCACCCTTGCGGGGTGGTGAGCGGGAAGGTGTGATCTATGGCCGTTTCGAGGTCGAACGAGGGTGTGGTGGCCCCGAGCCGGAATGTGCCGGTGTACTCCTTTTCCAACCCCTGGAATTCATCGATGCGCCGAGTGAATTTTCCGGTACACAGGATTAGCAGCCCTGTTGCCAGCGGGTCGAGGGTGCCGGCATGGCCGATCTTGATCTTTCGGATCCCGGTCAGTTTCCGGATGGAGATCCTCAGCTTCCCGACCACATCGAATGAAGTCCATGTATAGGGTTTGTTGACCAGCAGGACCTCGCCCTGCTCAAACTGGAAAGACATTACTGGATGGATAAGCTATGTCCGGTCAGAAGGAAAATAATCAGGAAAAGACCGACCACGATGCGGTAATAGCCGAATGCCCTGAAGCCGTGCCTGGTCAGATAGGTAATGAATGCCCTGATGGCGACGATTGCAACCAGAAAACCCACCAGGTTTCCCAGCGCAAGCAACTGGATGTTATGTGCCGTAAGGACTTCGGGAGCTTCCCTCCAGGTATCCCAGAGACTCTTGGCAAAGGCCCCCGCCAATGTCGGTACTGCCAGGAAAAATGAAAATTCGGCTGCCGCCTTACGGGTTAATTTTTGCTGCATGCCGCCGATAATGGTGGCGGCGCTGCGGCTGAAACCGGGAAATACAATCGAAAGCAGCTGAAATATCCCGATGACCAGCGAATTTTTATAGGTAATGTCCTCCTCCTTGTCGATGGCGGGTTTGTTGAACCAGTTATCGACAAACAGAAGCAGTATTCCGCCCAGGAACATTACAACAGCAATGAATACGGGAGTTTCAAGAACCCGGTCGATATGCTTTTTAAGCAACAGGCCGACAAATACTGCGGGAAGAAAGGCGATGAAAAGCTTGAGGTAAAAACTAAGGCTTTTGAAATCAAGGAATTTCCGCCAATAGAGGATGATAACCGAAATAATGGTGCCGAACTGGATGTTCTCGATGAAAAGCTTGGTAAACTCGCTCTTTTCAATTCCCAGTACGGCCGAGGTAAGGGCCATGTGTCCCGTTGAGGAGATCGGGAGGAATTCCGTGATTCCTTCAACAATGGCAAGAAGGATTGCCTGAAGCGCAGTCATTAATCCTTCGGCTTTTTCATGATGGCGAATACCTCGATCACATACCCCGTGAGGATAAGGATCGGTGCCAGGGTGATGCGGCGGAAATCAAAGATTTCGGGATTGAATTTGCTGGGATCCGTTGATCCCCCGCCGACCATCAGCAGAAACCCGATGGCAATAAAGGCCAGGCCGATCAGCATTAGCCGGTAATTCTCCTTGCCAAAGGCAAATTCGCCCACGTTGGCGGTTTTTGTGATCTGTTCTTCACCCTTTCCGTGTTTGGATGCGGTGGTCTGTGGTTTCGACGGTGCCTGTTTTGTGCTCTTATCCATGACTCAAAGGTAATTGGATGGCAAAATTACGGAAATTTTAAGAATATCAGGTATATAATAAATCGGTGCGGATCCGCAGGTATTTTTTCACGGCAAACCAGGTGGATATCCAGGAGATAAAGGCCCCGAGCAGGAACAGGGACAGGACAAGTGCAGCCAGTAAAACGGGATCCTGCAGCGAGAGAAGCTCGGGCAGCTCTTCAAGGGCGAAATAGACCAGGAGCATCAACATGAGCAATGCGAAGAGGGCGCTGATGCAGCCATGTATGATACTTCGCAGCAGCAGCGGGCGCCGGATAAACCCCTCGGTGGCTCCCACCAGCTGCATGCTCCGGATGATAAAGCGCTTGGAATAGACTGCCAGGCGGATTGTATTGTTGATCAGAACAATGGCGATAAACAGCAATATGGCGCTGAACCCGAGCAGGATCAGCCCTATTTTCTCAATGTTGCTGTTGATGGCATCAACCAGCGATTTCTGGTAAAACACCTCCTTGACCTCCGGGTAGGCCAGCAGTCGTTTTTCGATACGGGCAAGGCTGTCGCCGTTGGCGTAGGGCGCTTTGATCCGCAGATCGATACTCGGAAGCAGCGGGTTATACCCGAGAAAACCGATGAAATCTTCGCCCAGGTCCGATTTGAGCTTTTCGGCCGCCCTTTCGCGGGGGATGTATTCGCTCGATTTCACGTAATACTTGCCATCCAGTGCCTTCTTCAGCTGCAAAACTCCCGGTTCCTTCACCCCTTCACGGATCATGATGGAAAAGCCGATGTTTTCCCTTACATAATCAGAGAGCATCCTGGCATGAAGCATGATCAGCCCGAAAAGCCCCATCAGGAAAAGCACCAGGGTGATACTGATGTTCGTTGTAAATTGCGATGTGGCAATCCTGCGCTGGTAATGGGGTTCGTCCTGTTGGATCATAGGGATGTAAATGCGTGCTAAAATTACGCAAATTTTACTACTTCTTCGATTTTTCGGCCACGGGGAACTCTTTTTATGGTTGCAGGAGAATGGCCGGGCGGGATTTACACTGCTAAACGAATACTAACATCAGATGAACACACCCGGTGCATAAATCCCGGTTCCGGTTCCTGATTTTTGGTATTCGTCCGAATTGCCTAATTTTGCGGAAGAAAGCAAAGGAATACCAGGTAGCGAGGTAGCGAGGTAGTGAAAATTTGGTATTGCTTTAAATTTTTCACATTTAATATCTTCTGAACGATGGATTACAATTTTCCGGAAATAGAAAAGAAGTGGCAGAAATACTGGGTGGATCATAAAACCTTTAAAACGGAAACGGATCCTTCACGGCCGAAATATTACGTGCTCGACATGTTCCCCTACCCTTCAGGCGCGGGGTTGCACGTGGGGCACCCGCTCGGATATATTGCCTCAGACATCTATTCCCGGTACAAGCGGCTGAAGGGATTCAACGTACTTCACCCGATGGGATACGACGCTTACGGGTTGCCTGCCGAACAGTATGCCATCCAGACCGGCACCCACCCGGCCGTAACAACCGAAAAAAATGTGGCCCGCTACCGCGAACAGCTTGACAAGATCGGCTTTTGCTATGACTGGGACCGTGAAGTGAAGACCTGCGACCCCGACTATTACAAATGGACACAGTGGATGTTTATCCAGCTCTTTCATCACTGGTATAACAACAAAACCCAAAAAGCCGAGCCGGTTGCATCCCTGGTCAAGGTTTTCGAAACAGAAGGCAACGGGGGTACCGATGCCTCAATGACCCAGAACTGGTTTAAGGATGTGGTGAAAAAAGATCCCTCCTTCGGCGAAAAATGGGATGGTGTTTTTTCGGCCGCCATGTGGAATGCATTCACTGAAAAGCAGCAGTATGAGATCCTGATGAATTACCGCATTGCATACCTGTCGGATGCGGTTGTCAACTGGTGCCCCGAACTGGGAACCGTGCTGGCCAACGACGAGATTGCCAACGGTTTTTCGGTGCGCGGCGGCCACCCGGTCGTACGCAAACTTATGCGGCAGTGGTTCCTGCGCATTACCGCCTATGCCCAGCGGCTGCTCGACGGGCTGGATTCGGTCGATTTCTCCGATTCGCTCAAGGAGATGCAGCGCAACTGGATCGGCCGTTCACAGGGGGCCGAGATCCATTTTCCTATCAAAGACACCGATATCAGCCTGAGCATTTTTACCACCCGCCCCGATACAATTTTCGGATCAACATTCATGGTTCTGGCCCCGGAACATGAACTGATCGACCGGATCACCACGCCCGAACGCAAAGAGGCCGTTGCACGGTATATCCACACCGCCATGAACCGCACCGAACGCGAACGGATGGCCGAGGTAAAAAGGGTTACCGGCGAATTCACCGGCGCCTATTGCCTGAACCCGCTGAACGGCAAGCCAATTCCTGTATGGGTGGCCGATTACGTGCTGGCCGGCTACGGAACAGGCGCCATCATGGCAGTTCCGGCACACGACAGCCGCGATTACGATTTTGCAAAGCATTTCGGCCTCCCCATCACGGAGGTGGTTTCGGGCGGGAATATTTCAGAGAGCTCCTACGATGCCAAAGACGGCGTGCTGGTCAACTCTGAATTCATCAACGGCATGCAGGTAAAAGAGGCCATCAGCGCGGTGATCGGCCGCGTGAACGAAATGGGCATCGGCCGCGGCACGGTGAACTTCCGCCTGCGCGATGCCATCTTCAGCCGGCAACGTTACTGGGGAGAGCCATTCCCGGTCTATTTCAAAGACGGCCTCGCCTGTACCCTCGACGCGAGCGAACTGCCGCTCAGGCTCCCCGATGTCGACGCCTACCTGCCGACCGAAACAGGCGAGCCGCCCCTGGCGCGCGCCGTAAACTGGAAAACAAAAGAGGGGTATCCCCTCGAAACCAACACCATGCCCGGCTTTGCCGGTTCAAGCGGCTATTACCTCCGCTATATGGATCCGCGAAACGACCATGAATATTTCTCGAAGGAGGCCGTCAACTACTGGCAGGATGTTGATCTCTATATCGGCGGAGATGAGCATGCCACGGGCCACCTGATCTATTCACGGTTCTGGAACAAGTTCCTCTTCGACCTTGGCATGTCGGTGAAAGAGGAGCCTTATAAAAGACTGATCAACCAGGGTAAGATCCAGGGCAGGTCAAGCCTGGCCTATCGCATCAAGGGGACAAACACCTTTGTCTCGCTTGGGCTGAAAGACCAGTATGATACCACCGAAATGCACGTCGATGTAAGCATGGTTGAAAATGACATACTCGACACCGACGCATTCCGCCTGTGGCGTCCCGACCTGGCGGCGGCAGAGTTTATCCTCGAGGATCAAAAGTTCCACTGCGGATATGCGGTTGAAAAGATGTCGAAATCGTTGTATAATGTAGTCAATCCCGATTACCTCATCACAAAATACGGGGCCGACACCTTTCGTTTATACGAGATGTTCCTCGGGCCCCTTGAACAGTCGAAACCATGGGACACCAATGGCATCGAAGGGGTATTCAGGTTTATCCGCAAATTCTGGCGGCTGTACCACGACGATCAGAATAATTTCCATGTTTCCGACGACGCCCCTGATGCAGCCGAACTGCGGGTTCTTCACAAAACAATTAAAAAGATCCAGGAGGATATTGAGCGGCTTGCTTTCAACACGGCCGTAAGCAGCTTCATGATCTGTGTAAACGAGCTCTCCGAGCTCAAATGCAATAAGCGCGGCATTCTCAGCGACCTGGTGATCCTGATCGCCTCATACGCCCCCCATATCGCCGAGGAGTTGTGGTTCCAGCTTGGAAACAGCGGTAGTGTATCGGGCGCCGTTTTCCCCGAATTCCGCCCCGGATACCTGGTTGAAAACACCTTTGAATACCCTGTCTCTTTTAATGGAAAGACCCGCTTTAAGCTGGTGCTTCCCGCCGATCTTACGGTTGCAGAGATCGAAAAGGCAGCGCTTGAATCAGGTGAATCGGAAAAATGGTTGCAGGGAAAACCACCGAAAAAGGTTATCATTGTGCCGAAAAAAATCATCAATATCGTACTGCAGTAATGAGACGGATTTCCGGATTTTTTCTTTTATTGCTTCTTTTTTGTTCATTGCTTACCGGTTTTTCCCAGTCCTTCAGGCCGGTGAAAAACGAAGCATTTGCCAGGGGGGAAAAACTGAAATTCCGTGCCTATTACGAATCCTATGTTACCGGGAAGGTTACGGCCGGCATTGCCACACTCGAGGTGGACCAGGCTGCAAAACAGGTCGACGGCAGGAATGTTTACCACATCATCGGCGAGGGTCATTCAAAGGGCGCCTTCAACTGGTTCTATAAGGTTTCGGACCGCTTTGAATCCTTTATCGACGAGGAGTACCTGTTTTCATGGTCATTCATCCGGCGCACCCATGAGGGGAATTACAGTTACAGTGATGATGTGAAATTTAACCAGTACTCGGGATCAGCGCTCAGCACGAGGGCCAATAAAAAGATCCCCCCCGGAACTCAGGATATCCTCTCCGCATTTTACTTTGCACGTACCCTGGATATGTCGAATGTGTCACCCGGGCAGAATATCCCCATCACCTTCTTTCTCGACGACTCGCTCTACATTTCACAAATCCAGTTTGCCGGGAGGGAACTTGTAATCACCGACCTGGGGAGTTTCCGCTGCCTGCGGTTCAAGCCCATGGTGGCCACTGGAAATGTATTCAGCCAGCCCTATCCCATGGATCTGTGGATCACCGATGATAAAAACCACCTGCCCATCCTGGCGCAATCGGCTGTGATCGTCGGGTCCGTCAAACTTGAACTGATCGGTTTTTCCGGACTCGCCAACCCGGTTGCATCCCAGGCAACAAAGAAAAAATAGGTCAAACGGCACAATCTTTGCTCCATTTAACATTTTCCACAACATTGTACCTGAATCTTTTCTAAACAAGATCCTGCCATGAAATCCAAAGTTATCTTCTTCCTGGTTATTTCGCTGATTATCATTACAATACCGGCTGGCCTGTCAGCCAAACCCCTTGTTGTTCCCCAAAATCAAAAAGGAAAGCAGGCAAAGAATTTCAGTTTGCTCTGGCAACAGGCCGACTCCCTCTCCAGCCTCGGCCAGCCGCAATCGGCACTTGAGATCGTCAATAAAATCTATTTACGGGCTAAAGCCGAAAAGAACGATCCACAGTCAGTCAAGTCCGTGATTTACCGGATCCGGCTCAATTCGGAATTCCAGGAAAATTTCCTGGTCAGCACCATATTCAGCCTGAAAAAGGAAATTTCGATTTCAGGATATCCTGCAAGGCAGATCCTGAAATCAATCCTGGCCGAAATATACTGGAAATACTACCAGAACAACCAGTACCGGTTTAACAACCGCACCCAGGCAAAAACGGTTGTTACCGACAGCATTGAAACCTGGGATTTGAAGACCATCTCCTCTGCCATTTTCACGAACTACCTGGCCTCGCTGGAAAATCCGGATACCCTGAAGAGAACCCCCGTCGACGGTTTTGATGTTATTCTTGAAACCGAAGGAGCCGATACGAAGAACCCCGCCATACGGCTTGCCGTTGCCGCAAAATTCTACCCGACAATCTATGATTTTCTTGCCGGCCGCGCCCTCGACTTTTTCACCACAAACAATGGAACAGCCATTTTCCAGGCAGGTCAGTTTGAAATTGACCAGCCTCTCTGTTTTTCGCAAAGTGCCGCTTTTTCAGCCGGCAAGGGAGGCCTGCCCAAAGATTCCTCCTCGGCGAAAAACCTGGCCCTGCTTATTTTCCGTGACCTGGCCGCCTTTCACCTCGCAGATAAGGATTCCCGGGCCCTCATTGAAACAGAACTTCGCCGGTTCAGCTTCGTTCACGACGAGTATGTCCTTCCGGGGAAAGACAGCCTTTACCTGGATGCCTTGCACCAATTCGAAAGAACGCATATCGCCTCTCCCTGGTCAACAGCAGTCTCATACGCCATGGCCCTGCACCTGAACGACCAGGGGCAGCTGTACAATCCACTTGCCGGTGATTCACACAAATGGGATCTCCGCTCGGCCGTTGCGGTTTGCGAAAATGCCGTAAAATTGTTCCCCGTTTCAGAGGGGGCAAACAACTGCTCGATCCTGGCAAAATCGATTAAAAATCCACTGCTGCTGATTACCGCCGAAACGGCTGTCCCTGCCGGGAAACCTTCATTGGCGCTGGTCCAGTTCAGCAACCTGAACACCCTCTTTTTCAGGGTGGTGAAAACCGATCCCGAATACTATGCCGAAGCGTCGGCCAATGAGCCGAAATTATTATTCAGGAACCTTGCCGGTTTGCCGGCAGCAAAATCATGGTCGCAGGCTCTCCCGACAGACGGCGATTTTCAAAAACATTCAGTTGAAATTGTTATCCCCGGCATGCCTGCAGGGTTTTACGCGATAATCTGCTCCTCGACCGAAGATTTTTCCGATGCAAGGCAGGTGTTTGCCTGTACCCCCTTCTGGTCGACACAGATCAGTTATATCAGCAGGCGTACCCCGGAGGGAGGCCTCGGGTACCTCCTTCTCGACCGGGAGAGCGGGCTTCCCCTTAAAAATGCAAGGGTGGAGGCCTGGATCAGGAACTGGGATTATGGAAGCCGGAAAAATGTCAGCGTTAAACAACAGGATCTTTCAAGCGATGAGGATGGGTATTTTTCAATCCCGGCCGCCGAGGCGAAGGCGCCCAACCCGAACATTTTTTTAAAGATTTTTTACAGGGGGGATTTTCTGACCACCGATAATTTTTACCGTTATCCTGTCTACAACTACCCTGAACGGGCAACCCTGCAAACCATGTTTTATGCCGACCGGGCCATATACCGGCCCGGGCAGAATATCAGTTTCAAGGGGATCATCGTTGAAAGAACCGGGAACAGGACTGTTCTCAAGCCAAACCTCTTTACGAAGATTCTTTTTACAGATGTTAATGGCCGGAAGATCGCCGAACAACAACTGACATCCAACGCTTTCGGCTCTTTCTCCGGCTCTTTCCCCACACCCCTGGGTGTATTACCCGGCCAGATGACCATCTCTAACGAATCGGGTTCGCTCTCCGTGTCGGTCGAGGAATACAAACGCCCCACCTTCGAAGTGGAATATGAACCGCTTGAGGGGAACTACAGGCTGGGCGAAATGATTACAGTAAGCGGGAAGGCCAGCTCATTTGCAGGCAATGCCGTTGACGGGGCCCGGGTAAAATACAGGGTTGCCAGGAATGCCCGGTTTCCATACCCCGAATGGGGCTGGTTTCGCCCGTTGCCCATCTCCGCACAGGCTGAGATTACCAGCGGGACAGCAATCACAGACCCGTCGGGAAAATTCAGCTTCAGCTTTACTGCAATTCCCGACCGCTCTGTTGATGCAAAATCCGGACCGGTATTCGATTTTACAATATACGCCGATGTGACCGACCTCAACGGTGAAACGCAATCGGTCAGCCAGAATGTATCGGTGGGCTATCGTTCGCTGATCATCGGTATTAACCTGACCGGCATGGTGAACCTTGCCGCCGACAGTTTGCTTAAAATATCATCCACGAACCTGAATGGCCGCAGCACCCCGGCAAAGGTATCGGTTGCCCTTTACAGGCTGCGCCAGCCCGCCAGGGCATTCAAGTCGCGCCAGTGGAGCCGTCCCGATCTTAACCTGTTGAGCAGTGAGGATTTTCATGCACAATTCCCCTGCGATGTTTACGGTGATGAAAACAATCCCGAAACCTGGCCCGTGGAGGAAACGCTGTTTGATAAAACGATCAATACATCAACCGATTCCATCATTAAAATGCCCGTTCAAAGCGCCAATCCTGCCCCGGCGGCATACGGCCCCGGCTCATGGCTGCTGGTTCTCAGGTCGACGGATCCTTTCGGCGGAATCGTGGAGAAGCGGCAGGTTTTCACTGCATTTACCCCATCATCGAAGGAGGTTCCGGTGAACACCCTCAACTGGTTTGTACCCCTGAAAACATCGGGAGAACCCGGTGAATCCGCACGGTTCCTGGTCGGGACCAGGGAGGACCATGTCAGTATGATCTATGAAATCAGCCACAACGACACCCTCGTTTCGCGCGAATGGATCAACCTCGGCGACCGGGCCAGGCTTCTTGAGATTCCCATCCTGGAGAAATATCGGGGGAATTTTGCCGTCAATTTTATCTTTGTGAAACACAACCGGGTTTTCCAGAACAGCGAGCTGGTTAATGTTCCCTATACAAGCAAAAAGCTGGGGGTCGCTTTTGAGACTTTCCGCAGCAAGCTTGATCCCGGCGCGAAGGAGACATGGAAGATCAGGATCACCCGGGCAAACGGGAAAGCTGCTGAAGCAGAATTCATGGCCGCCATGTACGATGCTTCGCTCGATATGTTCCGTTCAAACAACTGGCAGTTCAACATCTACCAGCGATATTCGGGGCTTAATCCATGGACTGCCGACAATGCCTTCCGCAAAATCACAGGAACCTGGGGTGCTCCAGCCCGGGTAATCGAAAAATATTCAGGTCACCCCATCCTGAAGCTGAACTGGTTTGGCCTTAACTATTTCGGGGGTTCATCCCGAAACATCCTCTATTCGCGGGTCATGTCTGACAAAAGAATGGGGCTCACACCGGCATCGCTCGACGGTGAAGCCTCAACAATGACCGTTGGGACAAATGTCAGCGAAGCGTCACAGCCCGGGAAATCAACCGACGAAACAGTCGCCCCGCAAACACGGCCCGCGGTAAGCCAGGGTATCCAGGTCCGGCGCGATTTCAGGGAGACAGCCTTTTTTTACCCCTCGGTTCTCACCGACTCAACAGGATGCCTTACCATCGGGTTTACCGCTCCCGAGTCGCTTACCAGGTGGAAATTGCTGGGATTGGCTCATACCAAAAGCCTTGAATATGGCCTTGTTGAAAAAGAGTTGGTCACCCGGAAGGATCTGATGGTGTTTCCCAACGCACCCCGCTTCGTCAGGCAGGGAGATACAGTCATTTTCAGCGCTAAAATCGTAAACCTCGCCGATGGCGCCCTCTCAGGGCAGGTATCCATCGAATTGTCCGACGGGTTAACCCTGCAATCCTGCAACGATCTGCTCGACACGCCGGGCATGCCGGGCAGCGCCCCGCAGACCCGTGACTTTGATGCAAAAAAGGGGCAAAGCGTTATGGTTTCCTGGAAACTGGTCATTCCGGTCAATTCCGGTCTCTCCCTCCTTCAATACCGGGTTATGGCCGTTTCCGGTAATTTCAGCGACGGGGAGGAGAAGGCCATCCCGGTCCTTACAAACCGGATGATGGTAACCGAATCGCTCCCGCTGCCGGTCAGGGGAAAGGGGGCCTCTGAATTCACCTTTGACAAATTGCTTAGCACCGGTCAGCAGACGGACCGGGAGCCGACCCTGAAAAACTACAGGCTCACCCTTGAGTTTGCCTCAAACCCGGCATGGTATGCGATCCAGGCTTTGCCCTCGCTGGACGAAAAGCTGTATGATAACGCCGACGCTGTTTTCGCAGCCTACTGGTCGAACTCGGTGGCTTCATTCATCGCCAACTCCAATCCGAAGATCAAAGCCGTATTTGAATCCTGGAAAAATCTCACTCCCGATGCCCTGCAATCAAACCTGGCAAAAAACCAGCAGCTGAAGACGGCGTTGCTGCAGGAAACCCCATGGGTGGCCGAAGCAACCAGTGAAACCGGGCGGAAGCAAAAGCTGGGCACCTATTTCGACCTGAATACAATTGATGCAAAGTTGAAGGAAAACCTGAAACTGCTTCAGAAACTCCAGACTCCCAATGGCGGCTGGAGCTGGTTCGCCGGTATGCCCGAAAGCCGCTATACAACCCAGAACATCGTCACGGGACTGGGTCGTCTACGGCACCTGGGCATCACAAACATAATGAAAGACGAATCCACACGGCAGATGGTGATAAAGGCGATTGGTTACCTTGATGAAGAATTCAGGAAAGATTACGAATCCCTTAAAAAAAACGATGCAGCCCATCTTGACGACAACCATATCGGCAGCACCCAGGTTCAATACCTGTATGCCAGGAGTTACTTCCTGAAGGAGCAGGGAACCGGGCTCGCGGAACCAGGGTCGAAACTCGGCGAGGCTTTTGGTTATTACCAGAAACAGGCGGAGAGGTACTGGCTGCAAAACGACCGTTACCTGCAGGGGATGATTGCCCTGGCATTGAACCGCCTGGGGCGCAGGGAGGTCTCGCAGCTGATCATGAAATCGCTTGGCGAAAAAGCACTGCATTCTCCCGAGCTAGGGATGTACTGGGCCGGGGAGGCCGGGTATTACTGGTACCAGGCTCCAATCGAAACCCAGGCGCTTATGGTTGAAGCATTTGATGAAGCTGCCGGGAATCCTGCATTGGTCGAAGAACTGAAAATCTGGCTTCTGAAACAAAAGCAAACCCAGGATTGGCGCTCGTCAAGGGCAACACTGGAGGCCTGCTATGCACTGCTGTTGCGCGGAACCGACCTGCTGGCCGAAGACCCCGGCGTGAAAATCACCCTTGGCAGGGAAAAGATAAATTCGGATAAGCCATCAGATATATCAAGAGAGGCCGGAACAGGCTACTTTCAAACCACCTGGTCGGGAAAGGAGATCACCCCCGGTATGGGAAAAATTACCGTGACGAAATCTTCGGTTGGGGTTGCCTGGGGAGCGGTTTACTGGCAGTATTTCGACAACCTCGATAAAATCACCCCGGCAGCAACCCCCATGAAGCTGGAAAAAAAGCTTTTTGTCGAAAAAAACACAAATTCCGGTCCGGTCCTGGAACCCTTTGAAAACACGGGGCACAGCACAAACGGTATCGCGCATCCTGATTTCCTTGTAACAGGGGATAAGATCGTTGTTCGGATTATTCTGAAGGTTGACCGCGACCTTGAATTTGTTCACATGAAGGATATGCGGGCAAGTGCTTTTGAACCCGTATCAAGCGCCGGCCGTGGAGGTGAGCCCGGTGAAGGGCTTTCGGGTTACCGTTACCAGGATGGTCTTGGATATTACCAGAGCACCACCGACCTTGCCACAAATTTCTTTTTCGATTACCTGCCCAGGGGCACCTATGTTTTTGAATATCCCCTGAGGGCCAATGCCGCCGGGGAATATTCAAACGGGATTACAACCATTCAATGCATGTATGCGCCCGAGTTTACTGCTCATTCTGAAGGAACAAGGATTTCGGTAAAGTAATTCATATTACATATATTTCTTGCGGTGGTGTGATCTTAATCGAATTTCTTAATGTATATTTACCCCCGGGAACCAATAGCTTTTGAAGAGATGACCCGGGAGACACCCATTCAGGAAATTCTTTTTCAAACCGTCCGGGGTAGCCTTGCCCCTAATATATCTTTTGTCCATGAATTGTCGGAATTGCTGGGAATAAGTTACGACAGCGCCTACCGCAGGATCCGCGGGGAAAAGGAACTGTCGCTGGAGGAGCTTAAGACCATCTGTTTTCACTACAATATTTCAGTTGACACCCTCTTCAATTTCAGGAGCAACCACGTAACATTCACCTCGCTTGCCATCGGGGAAAACGGTTTCGGGATTGAAGACTGGCTCCTTTCTCTCCAGTCCTCAATCAAACAGATCTACCAGTGTAAACAACGCGAGATCATTTACGCAGCAAAGGATATTCCTGTATTTTATTATTTTGAATTCCCCGAGATTGCCGCCTTTAAATTCTATTTCTGGCATAAGGCACTCATTCCCTTGAGCAGTTATGCAAATAAACAGCTCTCCCTTGAACCTCCCGCCATACTCCTTGAAACAGGGCGCCAGCTGCTGTCCTGTTATATCAGGATTCCAACCATCGAGATCTGGAGCGAAGAGACCATCACCAGCATCCTGCGCCAGATTGAATATTGCTTTGTTTCGGGATTTTTTGTGCAGAAAGAGGACGTTTTCCGCCTGTGCGACGTACTTGAATCATTGCTTGACCATGTTCAGGCCCAGGCAGAATACGGTTTCCAGTTTATACATAATTCCCCGCCGGAGGGAATTGAAAACAGTTACAGGCTTTTCAACAACGAAGTGCTGGTAACCGACAATACAATTCTTGTCGATACCGATGGCAGGAAAACCGCCTACAACACCTACAATGTGATCAACCAGCTGATCACAACCAACCCGGTCTTCTGCGGCCATATTGAAAAATCGCTCAGGAACCTGATGCAGAAATCGACCATGATCAGCGGCACCTCCGCCAAAGAACGGTGCCGTTTTTTCAATATCCTTCACGACAAGGTTAAGGCCCTGCGAAACCGGATTGAACGGATGAGCTGACGACAGGGATAATTTGCAGGAAATCGGGTTTTATATTTCCGCCACGGGAGGATTATGCCAGAAATGATACTTTCTTTCTACCTTTGTGCATTATAAAAATAACTGATAATGCTCCGAACTCATACCTGTGGTGAACTCAACATGGCCCATGAAGGTCTTGAGGTAACCCTCTCAGGCTGGATCCAGCGTTCACGCGACATGGGCGGCCTCACCTTTATCGACCTGCGCGACCGCTATGGCATAACCCAGCTGGTTTTCAATATGGAGGCCAACAGCGCGCTGTGCATGGAGGCCCGCAAACTGGGCCGTGAATTTGTGGTTTCCGTCAATGGTAAAGTTGCTGAAAGAAGCAACAAAAATGCCAAAATGGCCACCGGTGATGTGGAGATCCTGGTTGATTCAATTACGGTGCTGAATGTTTCAAAAACCCCTCCCTTTACCATCGAAGACAATACCGACGGCGGGGAGGAGCTGCGCATGAAGTACCGCTATCTTGATTTACGGCGGAACGCCAACAAAAAAAATCTCGAGCTGCGCCATAAAATGGCCATCGAAACCCGGACCTATCTCAGCTCTCTTCAGTTCATGGAGATCGAGACCCCCTACCTGATCAAATCAACCCCCGAGGGGGCGCGCGATTTTGTAGTCCCTTCACGCATGAACCCGGGGCAGTTTTATGCCCTGCCGCAGTCGCCGCAAACATTCAAACAATTGCTGATGGTTGCGGGTTTTGACAGGTATTTCCAGATCGTTCACTGTTTCCGCGACGAAGACCTGCGCGCCGACCGTCAGCCCGAGTTCACCCAGATCGATTGTGAAATGGCCTTCGTGACCCAGGAGGATATCCTGGCGACCTTTGAAGGACTTGCCAAACATCTCTTTAAATCGGTGCTCGACATGGATATGGCGGATTTCCCAAGGATGTCGTACAACCAGGCCATGTCGCTTTATGGATCCGACAAGCCCGATATCAGGTTTGGCATGACCTTCACCGAACTGAATGAACTGGTGAAGGGTAAGAACTTCAAGGTTTTTGACGATGCCGAACTGGTTGTGGGGATCAATGCTTCCGGGTGCAGTGAATATTCGCGCAAACAGCTGGATGAGCTGACCGATTTCGTGAAACGGCCGCAGGTAGGTGCATCAGGACTGGTTTACATTCGCTACGGTGCCGATAAAACGATCAAATCATCTGTCGACAAATTTTACTCACCGCCGGATCTGGCGGCAATCGTTGAAAAATTCGGGGCAAAGCCGGGAGACCTCATGCTGATCCTGGCGGGGAGGACTGAAAAAACACAGACAGCCCTTGGTACTTTGAGGCTGGAGATGAGCAAACGGATGAAGCTGACAGTTCCCGGTGATTTCAAACCGCTGTGGGTGATTGATTTTCCCCTGCTTGAATGGGATGACGAAACCAGGCGTTTTTATGCCAAGCACCATCCCTTTACATCACCCGTGCTTGAAGATATACCGCTCCTTGACACCGATCCGGGAATTGTACGGGCCAATGCCTATGACCTGGTTATCAACGGGGTTGAAATCGGCGGCGGTTCTATCCGCATCCACAACAAAGAGCTTCAGAAAAAGATGTTTACGGTGCTGGGATTTACCGACGAAGATGCTGCCGACCAGTTTGGGTTCCTGATGAATGCCTTTGAATACGGGGCACCGCCCCACGGAGGTGTGGCCTTCGGATTCGACCGCTGGTGCACCATCTTCGGCGGCGGCGAATCAATCCGCGACTATATGGCCTTCCCGAAAAACAACTCCGGCAGGGATGTGATGATCGATTCCCCGTCGGCGATCAAGACGGAACAATTGAAAGAGTTGAATCTCAAAATAGTTCAATAGATGGACAAACAAATTGAAAAACGCATCCGTGGCCTTTCGAGCATGATAGGCAATACACCGTTGCTTGAAATAAACTTTCTTTACCAGGGCAAGGAGAGGGTCATTTTTGCCAAAGCCGAGAACCTGAACATGACCGGCAGCATTAAAGACAGGATGGCCTATCACATCCTTCACCAGGCATATCTTGCCGGCGTGCTGAAACCCGGTGGCCTTATCATAGAGGCTACCAGCGGCAATACGGGCATCGCATTTTCGGCTATCGGCAAGGCCCTGGGACACCCGGTTGAAATCTTCATGCCAAACTGGATGAGCCTTGAACGAATCAACCTGATCAGGAGCCTTGGGGCTAAAATCAACCTGGTTAGCAAGGAGGAGGGCGGTTTTCTCGGAAGCATCGCCATGGCCGAGGCGCTTGCAGCCAGGACAGAGGGTTCATTTTTACCCTCACAGTTTTCAAACAACCATAACTGCGAAGCGCATTACAGGAGCACCGGCCCGGAAATATTCTGGCAGTTGAGATTCCGCAACATCATACCCGATGCCTTTATTGCAGGGGTCGGGACCGGCGGCACCATTATGGGCGTTGGCGGGTTCCTCAGGGATAAGATACCTGCCATAAAACTGCATCCGCTGGAGCCATCCAATTCGCCCACCCTCACAACCGGGTACAAGGTCGGCAAACACAGGATCCAGGGAATTTCCGATGAATTTATTCCCTCAATCCTTAAACTGGATCAGCTGGATGAGGTTATAAGCGTTGACGACGGCGATGCCATCATCATGGCCCAGAAGCTTTCATCCCAGCTGGGAATCGGTTTGGGAATCTCCTCCGGGGCCAATTTCCTTGGGGCGCTGAAGGTTCAGAATGAGATGGGTGAAAAATCGGTTATCGTTACCATTTTTGCAGATGACAACAAAAAATACCTGAGCACCGATCTGCTGAAAGAGGAACCTCTTAAACCCGGGTTTATCTCCCCGGATGTTGAACTGCTTAATTACCGGGCTATCAAACGGGTCTGCCACACCTGTTGCGACCCGGTCTCCTGCATGGAGGAACTTGCCGATCCGAAAATGATCAGGGAATTCCCGCTGCCGGCCTGTGCCAGGAGGTAATCCTGGTCAGTTAACCTCCTTTTCGAAATTTTCGCGGTCTTCCCTGGTGAGGTACTTGCAGTCAAGCATCGACTTATTCAGGTATTTACGATATTCCCTGGTGAATTCAGGGGATTTTGTCTTTTCCCCGTATTTTTTCTTAAAATCCATCGACAACACCATCATTTCACTGTCAACCATGCGCTGCTCTGCCTGGATCTTCAGGATCAGCAATGTATCGGCGGGATTTGCCGCCCGAAGTTTCTGCATCGTCTCAATATTACGGCACATGGCATCTGCAAAATCTTTGGCATCTTTTTTCAGCTCCCTGTTTCCGCCGCAACCCGAAAAACCCAGCATGGCTGCAATCATGATAGTGTAAAGGATGATGTTGCTTTTCATAATCTGATTTTTTACAAAAATAGTGGTTTAATGAGAAATCCGTGATACCGGTACCCGCATTTCTTCACCGGGCTGGCGCATGGCATTGATGATCTTGAATCCCCTGTAGCCGGGGATATCTTCAGGCCGGATATCCCTTTCTGCCAGTTCCCCCCCGGCCAGCAGGCGCTCCCTGCAGGTACCCTTCAGCAATGGTTTTGCCGGGGTTACCCAGCCTGTTCCATCGTCGAAGATGATGTTGGCGAACGAGGTATCGGTAATAAACCCGTTTTTCACGATAAGGATGTCGTCGCACTCACCGCGCAGATCCATCAATTGTTTCAGCACTGTGCGGTCGCTGTATTTCAGGTGGTAATCGATCCGGTTGCATTCAACAAGTTTCCGCGACCCGACCGGCCGTTTTTCATAGCGGCTGAAGGTGATCTCCAGGATTCCGGGACCATATTGAATGTTGCACCTGACAACCCCTTCAGAATACCCGGGGGCAATATCCGGAAACGGATCAAGGGAAAAGGGCTCATGGCGGCGCCACAACTCATTCAAGGCAAGGTTCATACGCAGCGCATGCCATGGCAGGTGCTGCGGCACCCCGTTTACAATCCTAATTGTTTCAAACAAGCGGCACATATATTTTTTTCAGCATTTCCCCATATTCACTTCCTGCATCACTCAGTGCCGTGATCCCGCCGCCGCTTTTAAATACGAGTCCCAGGTTGGTTTGCTCGATGTAGCGTATCGAAACAGCCGATACCAGCGATTGGCCGTCAAAAAAACCAAAGATTCCCGTGTAAAAACCACGGTCATAAGACTCGGCTTCACGTATGATTTCAACCGTTTTCTCCTTTGGCGCACCTGTCACCGATCCTGCCGGCAGCAGGGTGAAAATCAGCTCCCCCAGCCGCTGAAGGTAACCCTCAGGAAGCTCCCCGCTGATCTCCGAACTCATCTGGAGCAAATCGCCGCGGTTTGTGCGGATGCGGTCGATATACCTGAATCTCTTCACCCTTACGTTGGTTGAAACCATCGACAGGTCATTCCGGATCAGGTCTACAATCGTGTTATGCTCATAAAACTCCTTTTCGTCGGCCAGAAGCTTCTGCTCTGCACAGGGAACTGCTGCATCGATGGTTCCCTTCATTGGAGAGGAAACTATTTCCGAACCATTAATGCGGATGAAAGGTTCGGGAGAAAAGAGGACAAAATGGCCGGGAACATAAAGTTTAAACCTGGCGCGGCCCGCTTGAAACAACTCCCCCAGCGTAAGATCCGTATCAAGTTTCGTTTGAAAGGTAAGGTTAAGCAGGTAGGTATCCCCTCGTTTAATATGATCAGTCACCTTATCAAATGCTTTCCCGTATAGCTCGGCGGGAGGTGCCGAAAAGTCAAATCTGAAATTCCTTTCAGGGGATGTTCCGTCTGCCGGCGGGGTGTTGTTAAAATCATACAGAATTCCATGCCGGGCAGCCTCCCCGGGTGAAAAGACGAAGCCGGTTTCACCGTGAGAGTCAATGGCAAACAAAAACGGATCTCCGCCCCCTGAAAAAAGGTTAATTTTATCGACAATTTCCTGGCGGGAGATGTACATAAAACCGTAAATCGAAAATTAAAATGGCGTTGCTTCTTCTCGACAACCACGACTCATTCACCTGGAACCTGGTTGAGTTATTGCGGAGAACCTCCAAAGTTAAGGTTAATATCGTCACCCCTGAGAAGGTCAGCATCCCCGGCCTTGAAATGTGGGACCGGATCATCTTTTCACCGGGGCCGGGGTTGCCGCATGAACAGCCTGTGATGTTCAGCATCCTGGAAGCTGTTGAGCGGATGTTTTATAACGGCATAAAAAAAATTCCCCTGTTCGGGGTTTGCCTCGGCATGCAGGCGATAGCCATCCAATCGGGCGGTTCGCTTTATAACCTCCCGGCAGTGGTCCATGGCCAGCCGCGAAAGCTTAAGATACTGCAAGCCGGCCACCCGCTTTTCAAAGGGATCCAGGATGGCTGTGAAATCGGTCTTTACCACTCCTGGGCGGTCGACCCTGCGACCCTGCCCGGGTGCCTCGAAACGCTGGCGGTCACCGGTGACGGTACAATCATGGCGCTGTCCCATAAAATACTTCCCTTTACCGGGGTTCAGTTTCATCCCGAATCGTTTATGACCCCCGCAGGTGAGGAGATGATGGCAAACTGGCTGGATAACAGCGTGTAGCCGTGCACTTCCCAACCTCCTGATTACCTTCGCGTTTTCACTCCTGAATTGGTTTCCCCGCAATTTGTACCTTTGCAAAAAACTGATCCTTGCAAAAAATCGAGATTACAGCTCCTGTAGGTTCCTGGGAGTCGCTGATGGCAGCCATCCAGGCGGGAGCCGATTCCATCTATTTCGGTGTTGGGGTGCTCAACATGCGCGCCCGCTCCTCCATCAATTTTACCCTGCGCGACCTGGTTAAAATAACCCGGATCTGCCGGAAACACAACATCAACACCTATCTCACCATGAATACGGTTATTTTTGACCGGGAGGTGAAGCAGATGAAGCAAATGGTCGATTCAGCCAAAAAAAACGGGGTAACCGCCATCATTGTATCGGACCATGCAGTGATCAGGTATGCACAGTCGGTCGGGATGCCGGTGCATATGTCGACACAAACCAACATTACCAACCTTGAGGCGGTGAAGTACTGGTCGCAGTTTGCAGATGTGATGGTGATGGCCAGGGAACTCAGCCTTGAGCAGGTGGCATCCATAACCAGGGCCATTAAACGGCAAAAAATCACCGGTCCATCAGGGAGCCCGGTACAGATCGAGATTTTCGCACACGGGGCCCTGTGCATGGCCGTGTCGGGAAAGTGTTACCTGAGCCTCGACCATTACAACGCCTCCGCCAACCGCGGTTCCTGTTACCAGCTCTGCCGCCGCCCGTACCATGTTACCGACAGCGATACGGGGATTGAGCTCGAGATTGATAATGAATATATCATGTCGCCCAAGGATTTATGTACAATCGGCTTCCTGGATAAGATCATAAAAGCCGGTGTTTCGGTGCTGAAAATCGAGGGTCGCGGCCGCAGCCCCGAATATGTGAAAACGGTGGTCGAATGTTACCGCCAGGCAGCCGATTCGATCGGAGCCGGCAACTATACGCATGAGAAGATCGACGGGTGGATCAACCGCCTGGCAACCGTTTACAACCGGGGATTCTGGGAAGGCTACTACCTCGGCCGCAAGATGGGCGAATGGTCCACGCGCCACGGTTCGCTGGCCACACATCCGAAAGAGTATGTGGGCAGGATCACCAACTACTTCCGAAGGCCCGGCGTGGCGGAGGT
>JBAXFZ010000007.1:0-27376 GCA_037139685.1 Bacteroidota bacterium | reverse complement strand
TCAACGATCCTGCCCCTGTGCATCACCATCACCCGGTCGGCAAACCCGGCAACAAGCCCGAGATCGTGGGTGATAAAAAGGATGCTCATTTTTCTCGTTACCTGCAGGTTTTTAAGCAGTTCGAGGATGGTCTTCTGGACAGTTACATCCAGTGCAGTAGTGGGTTCGTCGGCAATCAGGATGGCCGGGTTGCAAGCGATGGCCATTGCGATCATAACCCGCTGTTTCTGACCGCCCGAAAGCTGGTGCGGATAGGATCTGAAGACGCCCGGCGGATTTGGAAGTTTTACCTCCCCGAACAGTTCCAATACCTTCTCACGCGATTGTTTTTTCGTTAAACCAAGATGTGCCCTGAGGCTCTCCATCACCTGGTCGCCACAGGTAAAAACTGGATTTAAAGATGTCATCGGTTCCTGGAAAATCATCGATATCGCGGATCCCCTGAGCTTTTGCATCTCCTTCTCATTCAACTGTAGCAAATCTGTTTCATCCCGGTTCCTTTGCCTGAAAATGATCTCGCCGCACCTGATTTTACCGGGCGGAACCGGAAGCAACTTTAAAACGGCCAGTGCTGTGACAGTTTTCCCGGAACCCGACTCTCCAACAACCGCAAGGGTTTCCGATTCGTCCAGATGGAATGAAATATCATCAACCACCGTCAACTCCTGCCGGTCGGATGCAAAACTTACGGTTAATCCACGAATTTCAAGTAATGGAGCGGGTGTCATTCCGGGGAGAATTATGAACCAAACCTACATGATTTTTTCCAATATTGTTAAGATCGTTGAAAAATAACCGCGCTTTTATGTATTACCTTTTTCACCCTAAGCCGATTAACCATAAAAACCTTTATGTCCTGGTTCGGCGATTTTATTTCGATTATTTTTCCCAGAATATGTGCCTGTTGCGGAAACAGTTTGTGGAGACACGAAGAGGTTGTTTGCCACTCATGCGAATTTCACCTTCCTGAAACAAATTTCCACCTCGACCCTGAAAATCCGGTCGCCCGCCTGTTCTGGGGAAGGGCAGGGCTGGAGGGCGCTGCCGCTTATCTTTATTTCAATAAAAGGAACAGGGTTCAGCGACTGGTGCACCAGCTGAAATACAAGGGCAGGAAAGATATCGGGATCTGGCTGGGAGCCCGGTACGGCCGTATCCTGTGCAACTTTGCTCCATTCAACACCGCTGATTTGATCATCCCGGTTCCCCTTCATAAAAAAAGATACATGCAGCGAGGGTACAACCAGAGTGAGCAGTTTGCCCTGGGTTTGGCGCTGCCGATGAAAATCCCGGTCGACAATCACCTGGTTGCGCGTACAAGGGCGACGGAAACCCAGACCAGGAAATCGAGGTTCAGCAGGTACCAGAATGTCAGGGAAATATTCACAGTCGGCAATCCCGGCAGTTTCCGGGGGATGCACCTGCTGCTTGTCGACGATGTAATTACAACCGGGGCGACACTGGAATCGTGCATCCAGGCCCTGTCGGCAATCCCGGAGGTACGGGTGAGTGTGGCGTGCATCGCGGCTGCGATGATATGAAAATGCAAAATGCAAATGGCAAAATGCAAATGGCAAAAAGAAAAGTTAAAATTGACAAGTTAAAATAGAAAAGAGATGAGTGTTTTTTCCGATAGTTTTTCTGAGCGGCTGATGGTCTTTGTTATTAATATATTGAGACTTGAAAAACACCTTTGTAAAAACTTTTCCGGCCGGCACATTTATGGCCAGCTATTCCGGGCTGCCACCTCCTGCGGGGCTAACTACGAAGAAGCAAGGGCCGGAGAAAGCAGAGATGATTTTATTCACAAAATGCAATTGGTTTTAAAGGAACAGCGTGAATCCCTTTTTTGGATAAGACTTATTAACTAATCAGAGCTTATACCTTTTGATAAAGATATATTAATTTTCCTTTTAAACGAATCGAAGGAACTATCCAATATTGTAGCAAAATCAATTATAACAGCAAAATCCAACAGAAAAGCCGCCCCGAAGTGTGAATAATCCGTAACTTTTACCTTTTGCATTTTGACATTTCATTTTGCATTTTGACATTTGCATTTTGCCATTTGCATTTTGCATTTTGCATTTTCCCTTATAGCCGTCCTCCCACCACCGTTGTCTTCTTAACCCTCCTGACGGTTCCGCCGGGCCGGGAAATCTCAACCAGTAGAATATAAAAACCGATGGCCGCCTTAGTCCCGCCGCCTGTTATTCCGTCCCAGATAAATACCCCTTCATTGCCAAGCAATACATGGTTAACAAGATGGCGGACCAGTCTTCCCTGTGCATCATAGATGTCAATACTGACCGCACAGTCAGGCTCCTTTTCATGAATGCCGATCATCAGCAGGTCGTCATGTCCGTCATTATCGGGCGAAAAGACCTCCGGCCAGGTGGTAACCTCCTGGTCCTGATCACCGGCAGATGCAAAGTGGGAGTTCAAATATCCCGGCGTTGCAAACCCTGCCGTTTCAGCAGCCGAATGCCAGTTGTCCCTTTGCCCCGAAGGCAGGTCAGGGAATGAGCGCTCGAGCGAAACTCCCTCCGTTGATGCAAGCAACGAATAATGCATCCCCTTATCATATTGTAACCTGTCGATGATTGTCGCATCATTTTTCCCTGCAAGAATAACGGTTCCTTCGTCATCCCCGAAAACCGGGAATCCAGGCATATCAATGATTGATTCAGGTGCCGGTGAATAGTACCGGCTGCGGATATCCCCCGGGTCGGAGGTCAAGGCAATGTAATCGCCGGGGAAGATGATAAAACCCTTTGATGACAAAGGAACCGCACCGGGCAGCAGTCCTGCGGCAGTGTCCCGGCCGGCCAGCACCATCGTCTGCAGATCGATCACCTTTTCCGACCTGTTGCAGAGTTCTACAAACCGTGCCCCGCCTGCGGCCGGATTTGACAATATCTCATTGATCACGATGTCGCGGGGCGCCGCTGAAACGGGTATTGCAAACCTTACGAAGTGCAGGGTATCACAGCGATTTCCTGCACAATCCTTTAACCCGGGCGACACATTGAGCGTGTAAATCGTACCGCTGTCGAATGGTTCACCAAACGTGAGCCTGGCTGAGATAAATGCCGGCGCAACCGGTTCAGCACTTACAGGATGGACAACCCCGCCCTGGCTGCTGACAAACCAGCAGGACGGAGAGAGCGACGACAAACTGTCCATCTCTTCAGAAAAGAAGGCCTCAAGTGACGTTGAATCGTCAACCACCGCCCTTTGCAGGTGAGGGGCAATCTCGTCGGGATTTGACCTGCAAACCGAGTTTGATCTTCCTGGTGTTCCGCCACCAGGATCTTTCGCGGGCCCCCAGTTGTCACTGCACCCGCACGGGTTTGACGGGTCGGCCAGCTCCAGCGACCATCCCCCTTCGGCCTTGAACGAACCTCCGTACCACGCCGGGCTGTATGAAACCGAATGGATTATGTGATTCAGCGCATCTTTCAGGACGAGGGTCGTGCCTTCATTCGACAGTGAGGATGAGGAGGTTAGCAGCAACGCACAAAGGCCGTAGGCCAGCCAGGCCGAGTCTTTTGCAACAAGCAAATACCCGTGCGGAGGGATGACCACAGCGGGAAACACTTTTGTATAGCTGCTGAAACAAAAGCTCCAGTCCCTGAGGTTAACCGGGAAGGATGTCCTGTTGTACAATTCCACGAATTCACCTTCGGGCAGTCCAACCGGGGGATCGGGGTCGGCCATGATTTCATTGATCACCACATCATATGGCCTGGCCCTGTACCAGCAAACCGGCACAAGCGTGTCGGGCATGGTATTCCCTGCGATATCTTTAATATGGCTGATGTTCAAATAGCCAAACACCCCTTCGGTCATCGGGTCGTGCAGGAAGAGGGTAACCGCCGGGCTCCCTGGATCCATGATAACCGAATCGGGGTTCAGGCTTCCCGGGCTGAGCAGGTAATTCGAAGGATTTTCAGCACCCGTTCTTTCTGTGTTTTCTGAAAATCCAATCCTGACAACCTTTTCAGACCGCACTTCCGCCGAAACCACAGCCGGGGGAATAGTGTCGACCACGATTGGTCCGGCATAAATGTCATCAAAGTAAAACTTCGTGGAATTGCTGGAGGTGTAACGGCAACAGATTCCAAACCATCGTTCGGGAAACGGTGACGGATCGGTAAAACCTCCATCCTTCAGCCAGGCATACCCTCCTGAAGCATCAACCATGACCTCCCATTTTCCCGCCGCATCCCGCGTGATTTTAAAACGCAGTGTGTTGGTCGAATGATCCGTTTTACATGATTTCAGGCTATACAACTTTTCCTGCTGCATGCCCGACTGTTTCATGATGAACAGGCTGTCATCAGCCCCGCCCGCCTGGAGAAAATAGCCGTTCATGGCCGATAAAATATCCAGGGTGTCGGATGCCAGGCAGATACGGGCCCAGTTGTTGGCGGAGGTGTTGAATGATAATTTCATCCAGAAACGCCATTCGGTGGCCTGGCTTTCCGCAATCCTGGTCAGCAAAACAGAGGTGTCGCTGTTTTGTGAACTGAGATGAAGCTGCCTCGCAGCATTCACCTCGAACTTTGCGGAGTCGCCAACCCATAAGGGGTTGCGGGTAAAATCGCCATCCGAAAAATCATCCCACACCTGTGAAACAGCCATCGCCGGGGCCAGGCAGAAAAATAAAAAAATGAGTTTCATAACACCTGTTTTCCGCTTAATCCGGGATTTTCAAAAAGGTAAAGCCGCTGTTGAAAAAAAACCATTTCGCCATTTACTCACAATCGTGTGCTTTTTTCCTGGTGTTCGTGATTGTTCCGCTATTTCGCTATCTCGCTACTTCGCTATTTTAAGATTTCCCTATCTTTGTAAAAAAAAGCATATGAAGCTGGCTGTAGTTGGCGCTACCGGACTGGTGGGAAGGGAAATTCTCAAGGTTCTTGATGAGCGTAAAATCTATCCGGAATTGTTTATCCCGGTCGCCTCGCCAAAATCGGCGGGACTTCCGCTTGAATTCAACAATAACCGTTATTTCATTCACAGTCACGAGGAGGCTATCGCCGCAAAGCCGCAGGTTGCCATTTTTTCGGCCGGCGGTGCAGTTTCAAAGGAATGGGCTCCCCGTTATGCCGCAGCCGGCATAACGGTGATCGATAATTCTTCGGCATGGCGCATGAATCCTGAGATTCCACTCATTGTCCCTGAAATAAACGCATCCATCCTGACTGCCGGGCATAAGATCATCTCCAACCCGAATTGTTCGACTATCCAGCTGGTCCTGGTCCTGGCCCCGTTGCATGCAAAATACGGGATCAGGCGGGTCGTGGTGTCGACCTACCAGTCGGTAACGGGCACAGGCGCCAAAGCGGTTAAACAGCTTGAAAACGAACGGATGGGTATCGCGGGGGAGATGGCCTATCCCCACCCGATAGATATGAATCTTTTTCCCCATGGCGGCGATTTCCTTGAAAACGGGTCTACCACGGAGGAGGTTAAGCTTGTGAATGAAACCTGCAAGATACTGGGTGACCATTCGATCAGGTTAACCGGGACTGTCGTGCGGGTTCCCGTTGTGGGCGGCCATTCCGAAGCCGTCAATATTGAATTCAGCCGCAGTTATGAACTCACGGATATTGTTGATCTGCTCTCAAAATCAACCGGCATCGTGGTTCAGGATGATGCCAGGAACAACATTTACCCCATGCCGGTCATGGCCAGGGGCAAAGACGAGGTGTTTGTGGGCAGGATCCGCAGGGACGAATCGCAGCCTAACACGCTGAATATCTTTATTGTTGCTGACAACCTGAGAAAAGGAGCGGCAACCAATGCCGTACAGATTGCCCTGTATTTAGACGGCAAAGGACTGGCCTGAGGTTGATATATCTCAATTTTTTCGTTGATCAAAAGGACCTTAAAAATTGTTTTATATCAATTTTTTATTAAATTTGTCTGCTTTTCACCAAATAATAGATTCAAGCAGACAAACCTGATGGTAAATAAATTGCATAATCCTTCAAATTGCGCCGATTGTAACTGCAAATCCTCCATCTTTAAGAACTTAAGTCCTCTCGAACTTGCGTTGATCAACAGCAGCCGTTTCCAGGTAAGTTACAAGGCAGGCGAGATCATTTTCAAACAGGGCACCCCCTCCCCCTATTTTGTATGCGTCACCTCGGGCCTGGCCAAAATATATATTGAGGGTTACGGAAAGAACCTCATCCTCGCACTGATCAAACCGGTCGATTATATCTTCGGACCAGGCATCTATGTCGATAACCGCCACTATTATTCGGCGTCGGCCGTAGAGGACTGCCAGGCATGCCTGGTGGATGTCACCGTATTCAAAAAGCTTATCCGTGAAAACCCTGATTTTGCCGAAGAATTCATCAAGCGGGTATCACTTCAGTCGATTTTCAATTTCGACCAGGTAATCAGCCTCACCCAAAAGCAGATGCATGGGCGGATTGCCGACGTGATCTTTTATCTCTCCGATAAAATCTATTGCCAGAACCCCTTTGAACTTACCATCTCCCGCCAGGACCTCGCCGATCTTTCGGGCATGTCGAAAGAGAGTGCCATCCGGATTTTAAAGGAATTCAAAGAGGAGGGAATTTTAACCCTTTCGGGGAATTCACTGGAGGTCCTGAACCCGAAACAACTGCGCCAGATCAGCGAAACCGGCTGATAATAAAATAACAGGGTCCTGTTTTCATCCTCCTTTTTCCTGCCCCCAACCAATCCTGGGACTCCGTTCAGACATCCCGGATTTAGCGGATGTTGATATATGTCAATGAAGTTTTGAGATATATCAGTTATTATATTAACAAATCTCACCAACTTATTAACAGGTGCGTTAATAAACTTCGATATTTTTGTTCCCGAAACAATTTGCACAAGTTGTCTGCTGCGACACAAACGTATTTATTAACAAAAACTGTAAGAATATGAAAAATTTACACAAATTATTTTTTGCTGCCGGATTGATGATCATGGCAACATGCTTGGTTTTCACGGCCTGTACCAAAGAGGGCAAGCAGGGTATTGCCGGTTTGGACGGTAAAAACGGATCAAACGGAACAAATGGTAAAGATGCCAACGAAACCTGCAAACTTTGCCATGCCAAATCAGTTGTTGACAGTGTAGCTGTTCAGTTCGAACTTGCAAAACACAACTGGGGAACAGTTGCATTTGAAGAAGCCGGCGTTGTTGGCTGCGATCCATGCCATACTGACAAGGGTTTTGTTTATGTAAGCAAGAACAGCATTCCCTCCACCTTTACATTTGCAAGTGGAAAATGGAATAACGATTATTCAACCATCGCCTCCGATGCGATCGGTGCCATCACATGCTTTACCTGCCACAGCAGCCTGCATACCACCTATGGCTATACCGACATCACATCACTGACTACCGTTGCTCCTGTTGCCATGACCATGTGGGGTGGCGCCAAGACCATCGACCTGCAGCAGGATGGCGGAAAAAGCAATTTATGCGTAAAATGTCACCAGCCCCGTCCGTTAACATGCGGTAACGATGTTGCCGGCAGATTGCTGAACTATGACTCTGTAAAGAATTTCCCTCTTATCGTGATGTATGACAGTGCCGCCGGTGCCAAGAACAAATACCTGAAGCCCTCATACCGCATGCATATTCACTACGGTGCCGTTGGCGGAGTATTCGCAGGAAAAGGCGCCATCGAATTCACAGGCGACGTAGCTTATGCCAATTCAAAACACACCACGGTTGCTTCATGCCCCGACTGCCACATGGCCCCGATGACAGGAATGGCCGGCGGACATGCTTTCAATGTAAGGAACGCAAAAGAATCTGCCTTATCATCCAGTTCAACATTCAACTTCAACGGTTGTAATGTAACCGATTGCCATGCCAGTGATCCTCTCTCTGCCAGTGCTGCCAAATGGACCAACACCCGCACCGAGATCAAGGGATTGCTCGACGCTCTTGCTACCAAGCTCAATGCTTGCGGCGGCGGACATGACATCCTCCACAAAGATGCTTCATCAACCAACTTATGGTGGGGAGTTTCCACCGGCAACTACGACGGATACCTGGATATCTATACCCCGGGAACAAACGATGCCGGCTACTGGAGAGATCCTTACAGCACAAACGCCACAAACCTTACCAAACCCAAATTCCCCAAATTACTTAACGTTCAGACTGGCGCCCTTATCAACTTCCAGTTCTGCTTAAGGGAATACAGTCTTGGTATTCACAATACATCTTATGTACGGGCCCTTTTAAAGAACTCTGTTCAGGCGCTGAACGCAGCCGGCCTGTAAACCAATTCCATTTTGAAAAAAAGGCTTCAGCGAACCTGAAGCCTTTTTTTCAAATTAATAATGTACCCTGTTTTCACCAGGATAAATTTATCAACGGATTATTAATCGTTCAATCCCCAAAAATTTGATTATGCAAAGCAAGAAGTTGAAAAAACTGATTACGATCTTTTTCGTGCTTTTTATCTTTTCGGCCTGTACAAAGAATCTGATTGTACCTGATCCTCCCGCAGTGCCCGTTCCTGTCGTTCCCGGCCAGATCAGTTATGCAGGCTCCATCCAGCCTATCTTCACCGCACATTGCATCACCTGCCATAAGGTGGGGGGCACCTCTCCCGTGCTTGTTGAAGGCAAGTCCTACCAGGCCCTGATGAATACATCCGGACTTATCAACACAGCGGCTCCCGACAACAGTGGATTATACCTTCAAATGAAACCGGGCGGAGGGATGAGCTCATTTTGCAGTAAAGCTGATGCTGACTCGACCTATAAATGGATCAGCCAGGGTGCGAAGAACAATTAACAAAAGTTTTTAAACTAATATTCAATCGAAATGCATACATATACCTCAGGCAAAATGAAACGATTATTACTCGGGTTCATCTTCATGGTGAGCGGTGTTGGTGTGGTTCTTGCCCAGGATTCGATCCCGGAAAAACCAGCTCAGAAACCATTGGTAAAAGCTCCTTTTGAAAGCGGATACTTTATTGCCAACCGTACTGTTGCCCTTGCTCCTGCAAAGACTCTAGAACTCGTTATCCAGCATGATTTCGGCACTGTACAGAACCACTGGAAAGACCTTTATGGGATCTGGGGCGGTTCCAACATCCGGATAGGATTCAGCTACACCATTACAAAAGATCTGCAGATCGGGTTCGGAACCTCCAAACTGAAACTGCAGCAGGATCTCAGCCTTAAATATGTCGTCGCCCGCCAGCGAAAAGGCGGCTTTCCCCTGACCATTTCAGTAATGGGGAATGTTGCGATTGATTGCAGGAACAAATCATTCCTGGGAAATAACAAATTACCTTCAAGCCTCGATTTCGGATCCATCGTGACCGACACGGCTTTCAGATCAAGCCTCGCCGCCCAAGTTTCAGAAAATCAAAAGCAGCACGGGCTTGACTATATCACCTACAACCAGGCCACCGGGCTGAAAGGCGCCAACAAGGCCGACCTGAGTTCGCTTTTTGACCACACCTTCAAAGCCTCCAACAGGTTTTCATATTTTGCAGAGGTATTGGTTGCCCGCAGGTTCTGCAAGATGTTTTCAGCACAGCTAGGAATTGCCTGGGTTCATTACAATCTTGTTGACATGGCCGAAGCAGACAATAACCACGTAAATGGCATGAAGAACGATAACATTGATATTTCAGGACTTGGCCGGCTTAAGCTTACCCCGCAGACCTCCATTATTCTAAGTTATTCCCAGCCTGTACTTACCTACCTGAATACAGCTCCCTGGCCGAATGCCGGCCTTGGGGTTGAGATTTCAACCAGTACACATACATTCCAGGTCTTCCTCACATCTGCCAACGGACTGGTGCCGCAGGAGACCATTATGTACAATTCAAACAATCCCTACAAAGGGGCTATCTTACTTGGATTCAATATATCCAGATTGTGGACATTCTAATCTATGATTATAATAATTAAACACTTAAATTTTTAACAACTATGAAAAAACTGATCTCATTACTCGTTGTTGCCATGGTAACCGTGGTATTCCTTATCGGAAACGTTTCAATTGCCCAGCAGGCGAAAGCCAAAGCATGGCCTGTAGGCGATAAAGACAAAGCCATGAAGGCCCCGACAAAGGCTGATGCAGCTGCAGGCAAAGAACTGTGGGCAAAGCATTGCAAATCATGCCACGGAAGCAAAGGACTCGGCGACGGCCCAAAGGCTGCCACTTTGAAAACCAACCCCGGTGATTTTTCATCAGCAGCTTTCCAGGGATCAACCGATGGCGAACTCTTTTTCCGCACCAGCAAAGGACGCGATGAAATGCCCGCCTATGACAAGAAAATTCCTGAAGCCGGCGATCGCTGGGCCCTGGTCGCTTTCATGCGTACATTGAAAAAGTAATCGCTCGTTAATTCGATCATGATTCAGAAAACGGGTGTTAACAGAGATTTCTTGTTAACACCCGTTTTTTATTAAAATTTCCAGGATAATCATTCACCTCATACAACACTATGTTTTACAAGACAAATTTACGACCGGCTTGGGTGGTTCTTGTTTTTCTGATGATTTTTACCCTCGCCTATACCCTGGCAAAAACATCCGATTCGGCACCCGATACCAAAGTCCAGACCGAACAGATCATTCCTACCAAAATAGATCTTACCCAGTTTAAGAACGCCAAGGAAAATGAAAACTGCCTGAAATGCCACGGGCAGTCGAAATACTCCTATGAAAATGCCGAATCGAAAAAAACCGTCACCAAACGGATGTATGCCGAGCTGATCATGAACCGGGATGTGTTTTATGTTTCGAACCACCGCCAGTTCAAATGCACCGATTGCCACTCGGAAGATTACGGGACATTTCCCCACGCAGGGAACCTGCGTATGGAGGCAAAAGCCAATTGCATCGACTGCCATGGCGGCGATGAAAAATATGCCAAATACAAATTCGAACAGATTGAATCGGAATTCCAGGCCAGCGTGCATTCCGAGACCCACAGCAAGGACTTTACCTGCTGGATGTGCCACAATGCCCATACCTATAAGATTAACGCCCGTACCAACGAAAACCTGAAGGCCACCATCACCTACGACAACCTCATCTGCCTGAATTGCCACGGGGATATCAACAATTACCAGCTGCTCACCGACAAGAAGAAGCCGAACCTGCTCCAGAAACACGAATGGCTGCCCAACCAGGCCTCCCATTTTACAAATGTCCGCTGCATCGAATGCCATGCCAGGAACGAAGATACCCTGGTGGTGGCGCACCATATCATGTCGAAGAAAAATGCAGTGCGGAAATGTGAATCGTGCCATTCAAAAAATTCAATCCTCTATGCTTCACTATACAAGCATAATGTAAGTGAAAAAATTCAGAAAGAGGGACTGGTCAAGGGTTTGCTGATGGGAGACTCGACCACCATCGGCCCCGATAAAAGCAATACGCTGAACATCATCAGCCTTGTTATTTTTGGACTTACCATCCTGGTCATTATCATCCATGCAGTTCTGCGCATTAAAAACTCCGACTAACCATGAACCACCCAACCGAACGACTCTATCTCTATCCTGTCTGGATCAGGATCTGGCATATGACAAATGCCCTTCTTTGCCTTCTGCTGATCATCACCGGTTTAAGCATCCAGTTTTCAACCACGAACACCCTGGTTCATTTTAACGTGGCTGTATCCATTCATAATGTGGCAGGAATCCTGCTAACCATCAGTTACGGAAGCTTTTTCCTGGGCAACCTGTTTACAACCAACGGCGCCTATTATGTTATCCCGGTAAAGGGGTTCCTGGTTCGTCTTCAGAAGCAGTTTTACTATTATACCATCGGGATTTTTAAAAAGGAGAACGCCCCTTTTCCCGTGAATACCGACAGCAAATTCAACCCCTTGCAGCAGGTAACCTACGTGGTGCTCATGTATGCTTTCGTGCCTTTTGTGATCCTGTCGGGATGGGGATTGCTTTACCCTGATATCACCGTAAAAAGTTTTGTCGGTTTCAGCGGGCTTGATCTTACCGACCTTTTTCACATTGTTTCCGGGTTCTCCATCAGCATAATCATGTGTGTTCATATCTATTTCTGCACGATCGGGAAAAACCCGACAAGCAATTTCAAAAGCATGATCAATGGTTTTCATGAATCTCACTAAAATCATAAGACGTGGAAGAAGAATTGAATAACAGCCAGAAAAACTCCCGCCGCCAGTTCCTTAAAAAGGGGCTTATCGCCGGTGCGGGGGTCGCGATGGGAGGAGGTCTCATTGCGGCATACGTTGACGCTGCGGCCACAGAGACCGGGGACAAGGTTAAAGTTCTGACCACCGACGGCGAAATCATGGAGGTTGACAAGGGTTTGCTCAAACTTCCGCGTGTGTCACGTGAAGAGTCTCACAAGGGTATTCCGGGCCGCAAATTTGTCATGGTAATCGACCTGGGGAAGTGCAAAAACGCCCGGAAATGCGTCCAGGCTTGCCAGAAGGGTCATCACCTTCCCAAAAGCCAGGAATTCATGAAGGTTTACCTGCTGCAGGATTCCGAAAAGACCTCTCCCTACTGGTTTCCAAAACCCTGTTTCCATTGCGACAACCCGCTGTGCGTCAGCGTTTGCCCTGTCGGAGCAACCTACAAGAGGAGCGACGGCATCGTGCTTATCGACAATGAGCGCTGCATCGGCTGCAAGTTTTGCATGACCGGCTGCCCCTATTCCACCCGTGTTTTTGCCTGGAAACATTACAAGGAATTCGAGGAAGACAAGGAGCCCTATTCCCCTGAGGCCGGGAGCCCGGGTAAAGAGGGCACCGTATCGAAATGCGACTTCTGCCCCGACCTGATACGGGTTGGCAAAGTACCCTATTGCGTATCAGCCTGCCCCATGGGTGTCATCTATTTCGGCGATGTAGATGAGGATACCGTTACCAACGGTACCGAAACATTCCAGTTCAGCAAGCTCATCAGCGACCGGGCCGGATACAGGTACCTTGAGGTGCTGGGAACCCGCCCTTGCGTTTACTACCTCCCGCCCGTCGAGCGGCAGTTCGAAGTTGACAGGGGATTCGGAGACCTGGATGAATCCATTAAACAACGGTACAAAGAAACTCCCTACAGTAAAAAACACAACCCGTGATCATGGAAAACGCACAAAAAAACCCGTTAAGAGAGTTTGCTCCGCAGCTCGAACGGACCAGCATCCAGGGATACGCCTGGATCATTTTTCTGCTTATGGTAATCGGCGTGGGCGTATATGCCTTCCTCCAGCAGGTCATTTATGGCCATGAGGTTACAGGCATGCGCGACAATGTCGTATGGGGCGTCTATATCGTGAATTTCATTTTCTTCATGGGCGTCAGCTATGCCGGGGCGCTCATATCCGGCACCCTTCACCTGTTCAAAACAGCATGGCGCAAACCGGTGATCAGGATGGCCGAATTTATTACAGTCATTTCGCTGCTGATCGGGCCCTGTTTTATTCTTCTCTGCATCGGCCGCCTCGACCGGCTGCCCTTCCTGGTGCTTTTCGGCAGGATCCAGTCACCAATTACCTGGGACGTGATCGCCATTTCGACCGATATTTTCGGGTGTTTCATATTCCTCTACCTGGCCGTTTTGCGCGACCTGGCCATGCTCCGTGATTATGAACTGCTGCAACTGCCCAACTGGAGAAAAAAATTGTATAAAATGCTCGCACTCGGATACACCGGCACCCCGGAGCAGCAAAAACGGCTGAACAGTGCCACCGACATCATGGCGGCAATGGTTATATCGATTGCCATCATTGTGTACTCGGTTCTGGCCTGGATCTTCAGCGTAACCCTGCAGCCCGGCTGGCACAGCACGATTTTCGGCCCCTACTTCGTTATTGCCGCCGTCTATTCGGGCAGCGCCGTGCTGATCCTATGCATGTATGTTTTCAGGAAGGTCTACCACCTCGAGGATTATATCACAAAGAAACACTTTGTTTCCGTTGGCGTGATCATGCTTGTGCTGGCTGCCTTTTTCGGCTACTTTACCTTCAGCGATTACCTTACAAAATGGTACGGCTCTGAAAAAAACGACGAATTGCTCATCCAGCTGCTCTTTAAAAAATTCTACTGGCCCTTCATCATTTCAAATTACGTTGGCGTGCTGCTGCCCCTGATCGTGGTTGGAATCGCCCGCTTCAGGACCATCACGAACATCACCCTGACAGCTGTCGTGGTTGTCATTGCACTCTGGCTCAACCGGTACCTCATTGTCGTACCTACCCTTGAATCCCCCTACCTGCCTATCCAGGATGCCCGGCCCGAATGGCTGAACTACACGGCCACCTGGGTTGAATGGAGCCTTACGGCCACAGGGGTTGCCGTCTTCTGCCTCCTCTTCACCCTGGCCTCAAAGTTCATTACCATCGTTCCCGTTTCAGGAATCCAGGGAGAGGAAAAAAAGGAAGATGTCCTGATTTAATTCATAACCGGTCCTATTCAAATTAAATCCCATGAACAGAGTATTCGCGTTTTTACTGTTTCTTTCGCTTGTATCAGTCCTGGCATTAAAACCCACTGAAACAAAGGCGGAAGAAAAACCGGACTCCACAAAAACCCCGGTTGAATCGAAACTTTTGCTGAATTACCTTTGCGGTTCTGATACTGTAATTTTAACCGCAACCCTGAGTATAAGGAAGGGTGATTTTCCCCTTTCCCTAAAAAATGCAGTGGTCGAATTTTCGGCTTCAGGAAGTGAAGCGGGCAAAATCCTTGGCAAAGCAGTTACAGACCAGGAGGGCAATGCCATCTGTAAGACTCCTGTAAACGGTTTGCCTTTCGACAAGGAGGGAATGGTCAGTTATACGGCGAAATTTGCCGGGAATGCGAAATATCCCTCCGCCGATGCCTCCTTTAAGGCCAAACCGGCGAAAATAAAGCTGACCTTCAGCATTGAGGATTCCCTGAGGATATTAACGGTCGTTGCCACCCAGAAAAATCTCCAGGGGGAAACGGTAGCTATTCCGAATGAAAAAATCCTTGTTTATATTCCGCGGATATTCAGCCTGTTGAAAATCGGGGAGATCTCCCTTGATGACAAGGGCACCGGAACGCTCGAATTTCCTAAGGAGATTGTCGGCGATACGCTGGGAAACCTCACGGTGCTGGCTAAAATTGAAGAAAATGACAATCTGGGCAATGTCCAGGGACAGAATGTGATCAACTGGGGTGTTCACAAGCAGTATTACAAGGCTGAAGTGCCCTCACGCGAGCTCTGGACGCCGATCGCCCCGCTCTGGATGATCATCACCCTTATCATCATGCTGGCCGGCGTATGGGCCCATTACATGTATGCGGTATATGAGCTGATCATGATCAAACGGCTGAGCAAGCAGGAGAAACCGCCGCTTTTTTAACTTTATCTCTTTTATTGGTAGCTTTGCCGCCTTATGAGCTACAACCTTCAATCGCCCGAAGTTATAGCTGCCCTGGCCGGCGGCAACCTTCGTAAAGTAACCGAACTGCTTGGATCTCCTTACTTTATAAGGGCCGTTGTCATTCACGGGAATCACCTTGGACGCACCCTTGGTTTTCCTACCGCCAACCTCGATTTACTGGAATATACACCGTTTCTGCTGGCCCTGGGCGTTTATGCCGTAAAGGCTGAAACCGGGAACGTGATTTACAACGGCATGGCCAATGCCGGAATGCGCCCGACCATCGACGGAAAAGCGTTGACCCTTGAGGTCAATTTATTTGATTTTTCGGGCGATTTGTATGGAAAAACCCTCAAGGTTTACTTTATTGAACGTATCCGGGAAGAAAAAAAGTTCAACAGTCTTGATGAACTGGTTCACCAGATCCATGAGGACAAAAAACAGGCGCTCAACCTACTTTCCTGACTGCACCATCCGGATACCGACCCCTGATATACCCTCAGTAGTCAGCCGGGGAGTCAGGTTTTCGAGTTCGATCTTCAGAATACCCGGTTTCGACAAATTAAGTTCCCGCTTTAACAGTAAGATCTGCCGGCAGGAATCGCCTTTGCATTCGCCGGAAAATTTGCCGGATTTTGACTTTACATCCATGGCGTACTGGTTGATGCGTTCCTCACCTGCCGGCGTGTTCATTACCATATTGAATTCCAGCTTTTCGTAAGCAAAAGCCGGTGTAAAGGTTGCAAACAGGTAGACATTATAAGGTTTATCAACGTTCTTAACGGGAATTTCAAAACTGAGGATATTGAACCTGGCCCAGCTTTTATCCTGAAATTTGTGATATAATTCCGTGGTTTTCGGTTTGTTGCAGCCTGTGGTACAGGAGAGGATGATGGCAGAAAAAACAACCAGGCGGGTAAATGTTCCGAGCGCGCTTTTATGGTAACCGGTCAGCATAAGCAGGTATTTTGATAACAAAGGTAGTCCCTTTTTGTTCTTCAGTTGTAAATGAAATTTTTCCGCCGATCCCCTCCACGATTCCCTTCACGATAGCCAGACCAAGTCCCATTCCCCCGGTTTTCGTGGTAAAATCGGGCTGGAATATTTTATCCTTACGCGCAGCTGATATCCCGGATCCGTTATCGGCGATCGCCACAACGAGGTCCTCTTCCGACCTTGACAGCCTGATGATGATGGTCCCCTCCTTTTTATTGCCGATCGCCTGCACTGCGTTATTGAGCAGGTTTGTAAAAACCCTTATCAGTTGCGAACGGTCGGCCTGAACGATGGGTTTTGCATCCCCGGGGGTAAATTCATACCTGAGGCCGGCAGTGCCCTGGTATAGCGACAAAACGAACCTGATCACATCATCAAGGTCAACCTTGTCAACCACCCCGGCAGGCATTCTTGCGAAATCGGAAAAATCAGATGCAATGGCCGAGAGAGTATCTATTTGTTCAACCAGCGTATTGGTGAACCGGGCAAGACGCTGTTCCCAGTCGGGAGCCTTCTCATTCCAGGCTTTCTGAAGATACTGCGCGCTGAGTTTCATCGGGGTCAGCGGGTTTTTTATCTCGTGGGCCACCTGCCTGGCCATTTCTCTCCATGCGCTCTCGCGTTCCGACCGGGCAAGCGTTCCGGCACTTTTCCCAAGTTCATCGATCATCCTGTTATATTCAATGACCAGTTGCCCGATTTCGTCCTGCTGGTTCCAGAAAATCTTTTCATTGACCCTTCCAAGTCTCAACCGTGACAATTTTTCAGCCAGCAGGGCCAAAGGGGCTGTTATATAATTGGATATCAGTATAGTTATGAAAACGCCAAAGAGGATTAACAGGATATAGATGTTGATGAAGGTCACCAGGAAAGAGGAGATTTCCCTTTTCAGCTCATCCTGCCGGGAAAAATAGGGCAGGTTAATATATCCAAGCAGGTTGTTCTGCTCATTATAAAAGGGCAGGTAGGCTGAACTGAATTGCATGTTGCCGATAGTTTCGCTATGCATAACGATTGACATGTGATCCACAATCAGGTTCCTGTAGGTCTCCGGATCCATCCGTTCCGAAACCAGCCCCTCCTCGAATATCTGGGGTCTGCTGGAAGATACTAGCCTTCCCTTTACATCGTAAAAATTGATATCGGTAAAGAAGACATTTGAAAGTTTTATAAGGAAATCCTCCAGTTCGTTGTTCGATATATCCTGGGTTTTCCTGGTAAGGCTGTACCTGTGCTGCACCTCCACCAGCACGGAGAATGCTCTTTCCCTGAGGCTGTCGCTGTTTTTCTTCGAATTAATGCTGGTAATGTTGACAACCTGGACAATCCCGATCGCCAGCAGCGCAACAACCAGGATACCGATAAGCGAGATATGCAGCCGGTTCCGCAGGCTATGCGGCATTATATTGAAATTTTTCGGGAAATTGAGTATGGCTGTGACCATCAAAGCAATGGCGGCAAAAAGGATAAACAGGTAGGAGAACGGCGTAATCTGTGCAAGGAAAGTGTCTTCTTTCTTACTGATAATCAGCGTAGTATAACTATTTATTCGATATGGGTAATGTTTCATGCGGTCTTCCAGAACGACGGGAGCGCTCCCGGATGACCGCTTGTACTGTTCCAGGTCATTGCTGTAGCTGTAATTCCCGACCGCATGTACAAGTTTGCCATTCTGGAATACTCCGTAAGAATAATCCGACAGACTCGGGATATCCAATCTTGCTTTGTCCATCAGAAGCCCCGGATAGCCGGGGTCGGGATAAGTGTTTTTCAAATTGATTTCGATAAACATCGCCTGGGGTACAGCCACGCTTAGTCCAAAATCCTGCCCGTCCAGGATGGCCAGGTAATCTTCCTTGCCAAAGCCATAGTCAAGAAACACCAGGTTTGGCAACAGGGTTGCCTCTCCAAAATCACTTACAGTCTTTTTAAAATAGGCCTTGCAGTTTATCCGGTAATCCTGGGGCTGAATTCTCAGATCTTTCGTCGTGTCACATATTGTAATCTGAATATTATATTTTCGCCAGTAATCCTTGAAATATTCCTGTTTCAAATAGGAGATCAGGCTGTCGGTTTTGAGTTTTTTACCTGTTATTCCCGGTTGAAAGTTCCTAAGCAGGACGGTATCTTCCAGGAGAGAACGTTCCAGTTGCTCATACATCACCTCTGTAACCGGATTTCTCCGTATTGCCAGTTTTACAGCAAGCAGGTCCAGTTTTTCATTTTCCTTTTGTTCATTGGCCCTGTTCAGTATGATTGTTGTAAAAACAGCATAAAAACACAGGAAAAACAACATGTTAAGAAAAGAAAAACTGACTGTTTTTCTCTTTACCAGGTAAAAGAATGCCAAAACATAAATGATGAAAGACAGCATTAACAGGTAATCACACTTCAACCGGAAAAGAAAAAGGATCAGTCCGTAAAAGCCCAGTGTCGCTGCAGCACAAACCAGCCACCATTTGACCGGAGCATTTCCGGAAAACAGATTTTTTAATATCCTGGCCGAAATCAACCAGAAAGAAAATAAAACAGTCGACACGATAAACAAGCCGTATCCGCTTTCAAAAACAAGTTCGGATATGTTCTGAAGATTTAAGGGAAGGGAAGAATTTGTTACAAGGTCGGTAATGAGATATCCAACCAGATGAAAAGCGAGAAGGATGAAGAGCATAGCTCCAACTGCGGCAACCAGCCACCCGGCCCTCTTATTGTTTAGCGGAATGCTGATGAATGGGCTTTTAAAGAACACCAGCGCAACGACAAAGAGAAGGACGGAGTTGATGGTCAAATCGCCCAATGAAGGCAGGAAAACAGAGGAGGAGTACCATGAGGGGCTGAATAATGCAGAATCGTAAAGGCCGGCAGGAAAATGAAGGTAAAACTGGATGTACCGCAGGAAAATGACAGTTGTAAAAAAAAACATCATGAAAAGGAGTCTCCTGTGGCTGAACCACTCAATCCCATTATAAAACAGGTAAAGAAAACGCAACAGGGAGAGAAAGCCAATTGCAAAAAACAAAAACAACAAACCCGATGGCACATCCTGCCTGCCATGTTTCCCACCCGGCTCCGCATCATCCCTGCTGCCCTGGTTATGGTGCAGAAACTTAAGACTGAAAAGGTAGGCGTGTGAATTTGAATAAACCGGGTATTTGCCCGGTTCACTGACGAGGGAAACAATCTCCGGAAAATTGAAACGGGATGAAAACCTGTTTACCAGGTACTGATTCTGGAACGGAAATTCGTTTCTTATGAGGTAGGCACCTAAAAACAACAGGGAGTCCCTTCTCTTGCAATGAAAACCATACCAGCCGGTCTTCAGTTTCAATACAAAATCATTTGCTGCCGGTTGCCTTAAAAAGCCGGAAGGAAGGATGATTTTATTATCGCTCCAAAAAACCAGTGAATCTTTTTTAAATACAAAAAATGAAATTCCCGGGTTGATCCTTTGCCATTGTTTTTGCAAACCCTGTTTCCAGAAATCATTTTCAGTTTTGGCTGAACCAAAATTCCCGCTGAAAAGATCTACTTCATTTTTAACATCCTGTTCAGCTTCCAGGATTGTTTTCTGAAATGCAGCAGAAAATCTTACCGGGTCGTTTTTTTTCCCGCTATAAAAATCAAGGTAGAAAATTGAAAAAATCATTAGGAATGCAACCACCAAAAATGGCACCCCGGTGTTTTTAACCAATTTTCGCAACCAATTCACTAACTTATTGATTAATAATATGATAAACCGACCTTGTTTTAGCCCCCACAAATGCATTTTGCGATCGCCGCAACACGCAGTCCCACTTGGGCCCTGCGTTGAACCTGGGGCTTAAAATTGGCCCTTTTTGAGCGATAAGATAAAAATAAGACTTGAATGTCCTTTTCCTCCTGTTTTTGCATTAAAATTGGACCAAAAACCCAGGATCACAGATTTCAGATAATTTTTTTTCCCTTTGGCATATTTTTCACTCAGCATACTCACATAATAGGCGTCGAGTTTCTGAGGCCAGGTTTTAACAACCTCGAACCCATTCCTCTTTGCCAGTTCTGTCATGGTGCTCTCTGTAAAATGGTACAGATGTCTCGGAACATCATAGGCTGCCCAACTGCTCCCGTAATGCAGGGCATCCCAGGAATTGCTGTTGGGGACAGCTGCAATGAATGTTCCATCCGGGGTTAACAATTCTTTTATTGTATCAAGTGTTTGATCCAGTTCATGAACATGTTCAAGTACATGCCACATAGTGATGCAATTAAAAATTCCACCATTATCCCCCGAAGGTTTCAACTTACCTGAAACCGTGATTCCATTTTCCATGCCGGCGAAGTGCCTGGCCTTTTCATTAGGCTCCACTCCCGAAACTTCGAAACCCATCTTCCTGCAATAGGCAAGAAATTCGCCGGTTCCACACCCAATATCAAGGATTCTTCCCGATTGACAATATTTTTTAACAATTCTGTACTTATTCCTGATGGAGAAAATACGTGCTATTCGATACACGCGGCTTAACAGGTCAGTCTTTACAACCCCATGGGAAATATACTCCTCCGACTGGTAATAACCCCCTATTTCATTTTTATCCGGGCGCGGGTTAACAAACCTGAAGCCACAGGAGATACATTGCAGGATGTTAAAGGTCTCTTTTGACAGGAAATGATCCTTCACCTTAAGATAATCTGAGAATTTCCCTCCTTTGCAAACAGGGCAAAAATTGATTTTTTCAGCCATTTATTGTATGTTTCACGTGGAACATTATCTGCCAAGATATACGATCAGCACTGATATATCAGCGGGCGAAACACCGCTGATCCTTGAAGCCTGGCCGATCGTCCTTGGCTGGATCCGTGTCAGTTTCTCCCTTGCTTCATGCGAAAGTGATGATATTTGCGCATAATTGAACTCACCCGACAAGGCAAGATTCTCAAGATTTGCCATTTTATCGGCCAATTCCTGCTCCTTTAAAATGTAACTTTCGTATTTAATTCTCAGTTCGGCCTCTTCAATCACCTCTGTCGATAACAAATCATTGATCTCCGCAAAATTTCTCACTTCATCAACAACAGACAGAATCTCCTTCAGGTAAATCTGTGGCCTTAATAATATGGCCGCTGCCTTCTGTTTTTGTGAGATTGGATCAGTCAACTTTTCATGCAAAAGGTCATTTATCTGGTACGGGAGGATACTTTGAGCTTTTAAAAAATCAATAAACCGTTCTACTTTCTGATATTTGGACGAAACGCGACTCAACCGCTCATCTGAAGCTAGCCCCAAGGCATGCGATAACGGGGTTAACCGCTGGTCGGCATTATCCTGGCGCAGCAGGATCCTGTATTCGGCCCTTGATGTAAACATCCGGTACGGTTCTTCCGTTCCCTTAGTGATCAGGTCGTCAATCAATACCCCGATATAAGCTTCCGACCTCTTTAAGACAAAATCAGGTTTATTACAGATTTTCAAATGCGCATTGATACCCGCCATTAAACCCTGGGCTGCAGCCTCCTCGTACCCGGTTGTTCCGTTAATCTGGCCGGCGAAATAAAGACCTTCAACCTTTTTTGTTTCTAGTGTGAAATTAAGCTGGTCAGGGGGAAAATAATCATATTCTATAGCATATCCAGGCCTGAAGAACTTTGCATTTTCAAAACCCGCTACTTTTCTTAATGCCTTAAACTGTACATCCTCGGGTAGTGAGGATGAAAAACCGTTTACATAATATTCAACTGTATCCCATCCCTCGGGTTCAATAAAAAGCTGGTGCCTCTCCTTTGTGGCAAACCGGTCGATCTTATCTTCAATCGAAGGGCAGTACCTTGGACCTTTTCCCTGGATTCTTCCCGAAAACATCGGCGACCTGTCAAATCCTGTTCTGAGGATATCATGAACCTCAGGGCTAGTATAGGTTAAAAAACAACTCCTCTGCTTTTTTGCAAAAGGGGTGTCGGTAAAAGAAAATTTTCCCGGTACATCATCTCCGGGCTGCTCCGTCATTTTATTAAAATCAAGCGACCTTCCATCAACCCTGACTGGTGTGCCCGTTTTCATCCTGCTTGCAGAAAATCCGAAATCCACAAGCTGTTCAGTAATATTCTTTGCAGCCCCCTCTCCCATCCTGCCACCAGAAAAATGCTTTTCGCCGATATGAATAATTCCATTCAAAAAGGTGCCATTGGCAAGAATAACTGCCTTTGCATAAAATTCCAACCCGAGACCCGTTTCAACACCAACTATCCTTCCATTCTTAACAATTAGCCTCGTAACTGAATCCTGCCAAAAATCAACACCATGAACAGATTCCAACATATTCCTCCATTCAACCGAAAACAGGACCCGGTCGTTTTGAGCCCTTGGACTCCACATAGCCGGCCCCTTCGACCTGTTTAGCATCCTGAATTGAATAAGGGTCCGATCTGAAACAATTCCCGAAAATCCTCCCAATGCATCAATTTCACGAACAATTTGCCCTTTGGCTATCCCACCCATCGACGGGTTGCACGACATCTGGGCCATGTTCATCATGTTCATCGTAATCAACAAAACTTTCGATCCCAGGTTGGCCCCGGCTGCAGCAGCTTCACAACCCGCATGGCCCGCACCAACAACAATAATATCGTATTTGTTCATGAATAAAATTAATGTTCCACGTGGAACAATTGGAAATTCTTTTTACTTTAATAAATTAAATTTGAACCATGGAATGACTTTATGGAGAAAATAAAAACTGAGAAATCATAAAGGCCAAAAATTAAAAAAATCCGATTTTGAAAAATCAATAATCGGAATCCGATATAGCAGTAAATTAGTTAAGAAAATATCTTAGAATATTCATTTAAACACTCATCCTCCAATCGTCTCATTTCCCTTTTTTCTACAACTGTTTTATCGTTATACCCCATCAAATGTAAAATACCATGGATCATAACACGATGCAATTCATTTTTAATTGAAACCCCGTATTCAGAAGCATTATCTTTTACCCTGGTCATGCTAATATAGATATCCCCCTGCAGGACCCCTTCACTATCTCCGTAATTAAATGTAATTATATCGGTTAAAGTATTATGATTCAAATATTTAATGTTGATTTCCGTCAAATATTGATCATCACAAAAGATAAAATTTATCTCCCCCGTGTCAACTTTATTCTTTGCAGCGGTATCCCGGATCCAACTCCTTAATCTCCTTTTTTCTTCCAGGACATACCGGATATTTTCATTGAAAAAATGAATAGATTCACTCATCCCTTTTGAATTACATTTTCCTTCTTGTCCCAGTATTCTTTCAATTTATTAATCCGGTAAAGCGATTTTTCAAAATTCATACTGGAAACATAGAAAACAAGGATAATACTCTTAGCATTGATTGAAATTGTAATCTCATCCGTCAACGCTTTTATAATGAAAATCTCCTTAGATAATTTATGTCTTCTGATCTCCCGGTCCAGGACATCCTCCTGCTCCAAGGCAGGGTCATCCCCCGATTCCAGCCTGATCTTAAAAACAAGACCCTTGCCGGTTCTCTCGAACTTCACGGCTATCTTTCCGTTGTTCCCCGATTCGTTCAGCGAAAATAAAATTTCGGCTGCCTCTGTGGCGGCAAGCAGGATATTCCCGAAATAATCGTTGTTTACATTGTAATATTCGCAGATATCTTCAACAAATCTTTCAAGTTTCGATAACTCCTTCAGCCCGGTAATTACCAGTCCTCTATGTTCCTGTTTCATTTCAGTGTGCAATTTTAACAATATAACTGTTGACCTTTCCTTTATAAAAGGAACTCAGAACAGGTAGAATCAATTGAATGTTGTCCTGACTGGCCTTTTTCTTCATGTTATACTGATAATTTAATCCAGGGTTACTTATTTTCTGGTTTTTTGCTTCCGTAGATTCACGTTTTTCCTCCTGTTCCCTCGTCTGTTCAGCTTTTTCAGATTCCAGCAAACGAGTAAGTATATTTTGTTGCCTCAGGAAAGTTTCCTGCGTGATATTCTTATTTATCAAATCCTTTTCAATCTGTTCCATCTCCCTGGCAGCTTCGCTGAGGGAACCCTGGTCCTTCAGACCGTTTGAACCCATGTCATCCCTGTCCTTCTGCATCTCATTCCTTAAGGCCTCCTGTTGAGCGGCCAGTTTGGCAACTTCTCGATTCATCCCGTTCTGGCCCTGCTTGTCTCCCTTACCCTGTTTGCTGGCTCCCTCAAGACCCGCCTTCAGTTTCTCAATCTGCTGACCGATCTTTTGCTGCATCTCCTTCATGCTTTTTGCCGACATCTTTCCTCCCTTTCCGGACGGGTTTTTGCATTGCTTTGAACCCGCCTTGCCCGGCTGGCTCTTTGCCATTTGTTCGTTCATCTTTTCCAGAGATTCATTCAGCAAAACAGCAAGATTGTTGATCGAGGTCATTGAATACTGCTGCTTGGCAACAGCCATATTGATATTGTGGTTATCAAGCGCATCCAGTGCAAGCTTTACATTAAGGTTTACAGCAGCTACTTCCCTCGCTACAACAGGTTTTATCATCGCCTGCCTGCGGGCAATGGCATTCAGCGAATCCTCAACCACCTTAAGCTTTTCTCCAAATTCCTTCTGCCGAAGTACAATTTCATTATACCTCGGGTCATTCCTGGCAATTATACTCGTACTGTTAATCATCTCCTCCTGGTCGAAAGAAAGCCTGACCAGGTTTTCAAGTATCATCCTGATATTAGCTGCATCCTCTTCCAACTGGTCGCTTTCATTTTCCTCCTGCGAATCCTCCATCTGCTGGGCCAGGTCTCTCATCTGCCTGGCAGTCTTTTTCTGGGCTGCCGAGGCTTCCTTGTTTTTACCCTCTTTCAATTTTTTCTGACTTTCGGAGAGACTTTTGTTGATACTATCCTGTTTTTGTTTAGTGTTTCCCAATTCAGGCGGGTTTTCAAGATTCTTTGCCGTTTTCTCCATTTCCTCCATCCTTTTCCCCAGCGAATCGGCCTTGTCGGCTATTTTCTTCTGCTCATCCATCAACTTTTCATTGTCTCCATTGTTGTTTTCCGTCTTATTCGCAAGCTTTTCCTGTTCATCCGCAGCTTTACGAAGATCTTTAACCATCTCCTCCATCTTCCTGTCAAATTCAAGTTGCTTCATCAGGGCGAGATTACGGTCAAGCTGGGTTTCCAACTCCTTGTTTGACATTTTCATCTTCTCAAGCAGGTCGGCAAGTTTGGTTTTATCTATCTGGTTAAGGAGATCCTTCATTTCGGAAATCATTTTTTTCATCTCCTCAGATAACAACTGGTCCATCAGATCTGCAATTTTCTTCTGCTTTTCAATGATCCGCTGACTTGTCTCCAGGTAATTTTCCTCGTTCCTGATATTATCCCGGTTCTTCTTTTTAATCTCCTCAACCTTATTCTCAATAGCTTCATGAGCCTTAATCAAGTCTTCCAATTTCTTCTTTTCCTGCCAGGAAACAGATGACTGGTCAACTAGCTTTTTGTTGAGCTCATCCATTGTTTTTTTCATCGATTTCGAATCCGAAATGCTTTTCTCAAATTCCTGGTTTATGGTATTCTCATTTGAGGCCGTATTATCCGAAATTTCCTTTAAGGTAAGGGTTCGCAGTGTCCTTGTCTCCGACCTGGTTGCTTTGGGTCCGTGAATTCCATCATTGTCCCAGACTTCAAAATAATATCTTATGTTTTGACCAGCTCCCGGCAACAACTTTGCCAGATCTGCTGCATAATAAAAAACCTGGTTATTCAGCGTCCTGTCAAAAACCAGAGGTACAACCCTGTTATCTTTAATTGTTGAATCTTCATTGGAAAATACAGAATAGATAAAATTCAACTTTGAAAAACCGTAGTCATCTTTAATGGTTCCTTTAAAAAACAAATTTTCCGTCATTGACGAATCGGCAGATTCATGAATAAACACAGAGGGAAAACCGTCGGCCACTGAATTAATCCTGAAGGCCAGCGAATCAGGATGAAGGGTGTTCTCATTAAAAGGTGAAACACAATAGCTGCATGATTTCATGATCCTTGCGGAATAGGAAAACGTATGGTTTGTTCCTGAAACCAGATTTTTATGCTCACTGTCGAGCCTGAACCTTATTGCCGAAACATCCCTGGTATGGAAATTCCAGGTCACAACTGTTCCTTCGGGGATGCTTAAATCCCCCAAGTTTTCAACTTTTTCAGAAGGTTTATTTATATAAGCGGGGTAACTGAAGTCAACATCAAAACTCAGTATAATCGGTTTCGCGAAAACCTTTATTACATACTCCGACGATTGAAAATCTCCTGCAATAAACTTGAAAGGTATGTCGGATTGCACTGACTTAAATACATAGGAAAACATGAAATTATGCGCTTTCACCAATTTATATGTGAAATCCCGGGACTTTAAGTAAATTTCAGCCGGGATTTCCTCCCCCGTAACTTCAACCTTAAGTTCAAAATCCTCCTGCTGAAGAGCCGACAATGATTTGTTAACAACCACTATTTTAAATGGCAACGGTTTTATAAACGGAGTATTAAAACGGATAATCCTTTTGGTGGGTTCAGAAATGGTTCCCGGGGCAAAAACAACAAACAATAAAATTACAACCACGGGAATCACTGCATACCGAAGATATTTCAGGTTTTTCCTGAAATTAATAACAACATTGAAGCTGAATAATGCCAGCGATTTGGTTTTCTGATCTATACTTGCTTCCAGCAACTCCGGGGATTTCCCGCCTGTCTCATTCTGTCTGATGAGCTGCAGGGTATTGAGGAGTTTGTCCTGTATTTCACTGAAATGGGTCCCTACGATCGTTGCCGCCTGTTCATAATTAATAACTTTTCCGATCTTTACCAGTTGCAGAACCGGGACAATTATCAACCACGATACCAGGCCAACGGAAACTCCTGTGAAAGTGAAAAAGAGAACAGTCCTGATGCCCTCGTTAAAATGAAAAAAATATTCCAGCGCAACCAATATGGTTATTGAATCAAAGGACAACAATGAGCAGTTATTCTTAGACGAATCGGCCG
>JBAXFZ010000006.1:0-28863 GCA_037139685.1 Bacteroidota bacterium | reverse complement strand
GGTCAATAAACACCTTCTGTGACCTCCCGGCCATCACCCGCTTATCGCCGTACCGGAACCAGATAACCAATATGGCCCTCCCCTGCCAGTCGGATTCGGCCGAGAGTTCCATGATGCGCACAGGATCAAGTGACTGGATTTTAAAACCGGTGGCCTTGACCTGCCCGGTTTTCAGGGTCTTCAGGATGAAGGTCTCAAAGTATTTTTTTTCGGAAGTAGCCGGGATCAGAAGGGTCTCCTTTTTCAGGAAGGGTTCGATTTTTTTCCCGTCAAACCCCTCCGGAAGATGATGCAGCCTGTTCTCAGACAGGTACCAGCAGGGATTGCGGCAAATAATCCTGTTTGAGTCCGATTGCAGATGAATCCTCTTTTCGTTTTGGAAAAGTTCCAGAACATAGTTCGACCCTTCAGGTGTTTTGGTGAAGCAGAACCAGGGCTCAGCCTGCTCCTGATAAACGATCAGCCTGTTTTTGTAATAAACCCGGGAAGAACCGTCGTGGATATAAAGCCCGATATCGTGAGCTATGGCAAGCCGGAGAATTTTATCAATCTTACGGTCGATAAAGGGACGGATCTGCGATTGCAGGATCTCAGCCGTGACCCTGTCAAGAAAATCCTTTAAAGATGTACCAGGACGGGAAAACTGCCTGTGAATTTCACCATCAGAAAAAGTGTCTGAAAGGTCGATAATTTCATGCAAAGCCACTAGTTTCAAAGGCCTCATATCATCAGGCGTCGCCCGGGTCAACCGGTTCTGCAATACGCTCCACCCCTTTGCATCAGGAGTCACCTCCCAGGCAGAGACAACGGGCCCGAACCGGCGGTGGTCGGAAACCAAAAGGATGAAACGATCACCGGTCATCAGGCCATCCATTTCCCGGCAAAAAACCCTGCAATACTCACCAGCGTGGTTAACACCATCCCCCATGCGAGATCGGCAACCGTGATGATCACGGGCCAGTCCTTTGCGGTTGCCATGTTGGTAAGGTCATAGGTGGCATAGGTGATCAGCCCGAAGAGCGCAGCTTTTACAAGCATCATGGGAAAGGCGTTTTCGGTTAGCGCCGGAAGGATTACAAAAACAAGGACCCCAAGAACAAACAGGAAATAGAAGGTGAGTGCGGCATACCAGTTTACTTCGGGTGCCATCATGAATCCAAGATGCTTTTTGTAGAACTGACCGGCAATGACGCCCAGCCAGAGCATGTCCAAGGCGAAAAATACCACCAGGGTGGCCAGGTAAAGTTTTATGTAATAGATCATTGTGATTGTATTAGAAAAAGATAAATCAGACCAAGAGGGGTTGACTTTACGGAGCTGAAAATTACATCTTTTTCTTCATTCAACCTTCAATCCAGGTTGTTTTTATTCACTAATCACACATTTACAACTATTTACCTTTACGCGGAAGCCACCAGGCAAAGAACCCGGTGATGAGGATAAAGAGAGTGGAAAGGCCTGCAAGCGGGACGACCAGGATGTAAAATGGCCCCAATACGGGCTCAAAGATACGGCCGGTATGAATTTCCAGGCTGGTATTCCAAAGTGAGATGGGACTGGCCTCAGCGATGGATGGCGGCAAAATGGGTAACGGGTTTTTCCCCTCAAGCGGCATCACCCCGTGAGCGTAATCGAACAGAAGACTTGTTGAGTCGTTGCACCGGATATAACCGGCAGCTGTTACATTGCCAAAAGGAGGTCCGCCCTGGCCTGCATCGGTATAATCAGTTCGCGTGATGCAGTCGATGATACGACCGGTTCCGGGCTCCCACTCAAAGATGCCGGTGAAGGAACCTACAAGATACCTGCCCGGGGCAATCTTTTCAAATATATTGATCCCCATCACGCTGACAGGAGGCTGAACGGCAAACGGTATAAGGTCACTGCCGAACCGGTTGCCGGAATAATAGACTCCTTCGCTGGTTGCAACGAGGTAGCGCTTCAGTTCCTTATCGTACACAAGATCCCGGAAGCGATCGAACCAGGGGTTGGGATTGTCGAGCTCGGTGAAACTGATCTTTCCAACCCGGCTTCCTGCAATCGGGATGAGCAACGGCGGGCGGAGGAATACACCGGTGCCAGTGTTGAGCAACAGGATCAGGATGGCCCACGACCCGATGAAATTGTGCCATTTTAACGAAGCCCCGTTAAAGCGCTTTAGCTTCTTTCTCCGTGCATCATCCTTAAGCTTTTTCAACCGGTAAGGCGCCAGAAAATATATAAGCCCTGTGATGCATAGAACGATGAAGATAATCCCGACAGCATCCACTATCAGCTTCCCTGTAAAACCATAGATCTCCCCGCTGTGAATTACCCAGAGTGTCCTGAACAAGCCGACTTTCCCGTCACTGTCCTCCCCTTTTGGGACGGGAATTTCATGGAAACGCAGATACCCCTCGGCACCGGTGGAAATGTAAAGGTTTGACCGCGTCATAACCAGAAGGCTGTCGCCAACCTGGAGAATTTTCACCACGCGTGGCCGCTTAACGGGTAATCCGACAGGCCTCCACAAATGGTCATGGAACCTGAACAACCCGAACAGGGTCCCGGCATAGAGTCCCGAAACGGGCGACCATGACAGGGTGTTGATCTTGCGGTTGTCGATCCCGGCAGGGAACCCGCCGTTAAAATCGTGAAACTTACCATACTTTGAATCGGTGAGCCAGACACCAATGTTGCCGTATACCAGGATGCTGTCGCCGCCGGTTTTAACCGAGCCTTTCACTGCGGCAAGGTTCCAGTTATTGTACCTGTATACAGGCGGTAGCAGTTTACGGCTGATGTCAACTCCCGAAAGCTTTTCCCGGTGGTTAAGAATAATTCCCGAAACTGCAAAAAACAGGATGAAAACCGTCGCCGCAAGACTGAACCATTTGTGATATTTTCGAAGGAAGGAACGCATAAAAAGACCGGGCGAGGCAGCGAGCCGACGAAATTTTCGCCATTTCGCCATTTCGCTATTTTATAAAATACGTGTGAATCATGCCGTCAGGCCCGCTTTCAGAGAAAGTTTCAAAACCTGACGCCGCCATCTTTTCAATCATTGGCGCCGGCGGGAAAGGGGTGACGATTTCGAAGATTTCCCCTGCTTCAAGGGCGGCGGCTTCTTTCTGAACCTGGTCAAGGGGGTGGATGCCCTGCGCCAGCAAGGGCCGTGCATCGAGCGTAATTTTAATGTTTTCCTTTTTTAACCAACCTGGTGTTTCCATTTTTTATAGTTTTGTTTGTTTTTTCGGACTGGCTTCAATTTTCATTTTCAGCGATTTACCGGCAATTATAACTGTTTTAATACTTTTCGGGGTTGCTTTGCAATTCCCGTTTTCGCTACTTCGCTATTTCGCCGCCTCGCTATTTTTCATAGGACAATATCCTCCGGTCTCCCTCAAGTTTCCTCTTTTCGGTGAGATCCTGCGACATTTCAAGTGTTCCGAGATATTCTCCTTTATCGTTCCGGAGGGCAAAATATTCTATGTGGATGAACTTCCCTCCCATCTGGATCCAGAAGGGGGCACTGTCGGCCTTGCCGCTCCTGAAATCACCGATAATCTGGTCGACCACGTGCACGCTTGAAGGAGGATGACACATCCGTACATCACGGCCCAAAATGGCGCGGTTGCGATCGAAAATGCGCTCTTTTCCCTGGGAGAAATATTTGACCTTGTCGTTCCTGTCTACAAAGGTGATATCAACCGGCAGGGAGTTCAGGATGGAAAGGAGCTCCCCGGAGGTGAACTTTCCACTGGGAAGGGTGATGGTTCCCTCCTCTGCCGAAGTTTCTTCATCATGGCTGATACCCATTGGCTTCCATGTGATTTTCGGATCGTACAGGCAATAACCGATTTCATTTGTTTGCCTGTAAATTTCGTACCAGTCGGCTTCGGTGAGCTTGTCAAGGGTCATGGGTAAAAGAATCTCCTCCTCCTTCATGATCATGTCGGTAACAGCCTTTGCAGCAGGGGTTAAATAAATATCCATTGTAGCCTGCAGTGATTCCGGGGTAATCCCGCCGGGCATATTGAGCGCGTTAACCGCATTCTTCAGCATTTCGCGTGTTTCGTCATGCTTGCCCCACATCACCTTGGGAGGCCCCGTGATTCCGTACTTTTCAAGGAAAGGAAACAACAGGTTCTCCTTCCGCCTGTAATGTTTATCCACATCGGCCAGGCTGTTGAACAATGCCTTTATCTTATTGATATACTGATCCTTCTCCGGGCCTGCCAATTCCGTTTCAGCGTTGCTGAAAAGGGCATGAAGTTCACCAACCACCTTCTCAAGTTCCCGGTTCTCACATTTGAAGGTGTCGACCGGGTGACCCGGCGGTACAATCTTCATCCCCGACAGGTCGATCCTGCCCTCCAGCGCCTGGCTGTGAATATCGCAGAGGCGAAGCACCTCCGACTCGGGGAGTCCTTCGTTGATCAGTTCCTGTTCTACTTCGACCACCTCCCCATAGGGGATTTTCGTCAGGAGTTCTATCATCCGGGCGCGCACCGCTTCCGGGGCTACACCGTCGTGCAGTTGCAGGATCATGTGTTTTAGCAGTTCTTTTCTGCCTTGTGAGTTGTTTATCAGTTCGCTCATGGGTTTTTTTTGTAGGGGGTTTTTCCCGGGCTGACGGCCGGGGTTATTGGGTTACTTTTCATTTCCCCGGGCTGACGGCCGGGGTTATTGGGTTACTTTTCATTTCCCCGGGCTGAAGCCCGGGGTTATTGGGTGGCTCATTTTCATTTCCCCCGGGCTGACGCCCGGGGGAAATGAAAAGTGCTGATTGTAGATTATAGTTTGAGATGTTCAGGAGTTTGGGGCTGGTCCAGGTGTTGCGTTATCCTTTGATCATGGTCAGGACCATCTTGAACTTCTCAAGTGCGTTTACCGAATGGGGGATTCCGGCCGGCATGATGATGGTCTCCCCTGTGTTAAGAATAAACCGGACTTCGTTGATAATCACCTCGGCTTTGCCGTCGATGACCTGCAAAATGGCATCATAGGGTGCCGAATGGGTGCTCAGCCGCTGCCCTTCGTCGAAAGAGAAAAGGGTTACCGTTCCAACCGGGCGGTCAATCACACGTTTGCTTATAATCCCTTCGGAGGAATAGTCCACCTTTTCGGGAAACCGGAACACATTGGAGTGCTCGAATATGCTTTTTTCCATTTTTTCTGAATTAGAAGTGCAAAATGCAAAACGTAAAATTACTGCCGAAACGGCTTTTTATCTCGAAATTTTGCATTTTGCACTTTGCATTTTGCATTTTGAATTTTCATTTTACTTTTTCACAACCGACCATCCGCCTTTTAATCCGAAGACAAACCAGGCCAGGGCCAGGGTACCGGCGGCAAAGACAGTATCTCCGATCACCCGGAGCCATCGGAAGAAGGTAATGGTGGGATCCTGCAGAAAATCAGCCGAACGGGCGTACCACATGCCCGTTCTAACGCTGACCCAGGTCTGTGCCAGTCCGACCGGCAGCACACTGATCAGTACCATCAGGGCAAGGCCGATGTTGATTGCCCAGAAGGCAAATTTCACCCACTTTTCGTTCCAAACTTTTTCGGGTTCCATGCTCTTTAATACGAAAAGCATCAGGCCGATTCCCAGCATCCCGTAAACGCCGAACAACGCAGTGTGGCCATGGACGGGAGTGGTGTTGAGTCCCTGCATATAATAGAGGGCGATGGGCGGGTTTATCAGGAATCCGAAAATACCTGCACCTACAAGGTTCCAGAAGGCCACCGACAGGAAAAACCAGATGGGCCATTTGTACCCTGCAATCCAGTTCCTGCTTTGGGAGATCTTGTAATTTCCATAGCCTTCAAAACCCATCAGCACCAGCGGGACCACTTCGAGCGCACTAAAGGTCGCGCCCAGTGCCAGGACCGCGGTTGGAGTTCCCGTAAAGTACAGGTGATGGAAGGTTCCGAGAATCCCGCCGGACAGGAAGACGATGGTTGAAATGAGCACGCTGGCTGTGGCCGTGGCGATGCGAACCAGTCCAAGACGGACAAACAGGAAGGCAATGGCTACGGTGGCGAATACTTCGAAAAATCCCTCAACCCAGAGATGAACCACCCACCAGCGCCAGTATTCAGCGATAGCGAGATTCGTCTGGCGGCCCCACATCAGTCCGGCGCCATAAAAGGCTGCAATGGCAATGGTCGAGATTAAAAACATGACAAGCAGCGACTTGTTCTCCGACTTTGCCTTCAGTGCAGGCAGGAGTCCGCGGGTCATTAACACCAGCCAGATAACCAGCCCGACAAAAAGGAAAAGCTGCCAGAAACGGCCAAGGTCAACATATTCATATCCCTGGTGACCGAACCAGAAGTTGGTCACATAACCCAGGCGCTGCATAACGCCAAACCATTGGCCGATCAGCGAACCAACGACGATAACCAGCAGGGCGATAAAGAGAAAATTCACGCCCAGTGCCTGGAACCGAGGTTCTTTCCCCGAAACGGCAGGAGCAAGGTACAAACCGGTAGCAAGCCAGGAAGTGGCAATCCAGAAGATGGCCAGCTGGATATGCCAGGTGCGCGAAATAGCATAGGGAAGGATTCCTGACAGGGGTAACCCGTAAAATGCCTGTCCCTCCACGCCATAATGCGCCGTTATCACGCCCATTAGTATCTGCACGAGGATCAGGGCAGTTACTACCCAGAAATACTTCAATGTAGCCTTCATCGACGGGGTGAAAATGCCCCCGAGCATCGGGTCCTTGTTGGGAATTTCGCTTTCATGCATCTTTTCCTCCTTTCGCGAGGCGTAATACCAGCCCATCAGGCCAATACCGGCGATGAGCATGATCACACTGAACCCGGTCCAGAGAATCAGTGAACTTGTCGGCTTGTTGTCGACCAGCTCTTCGGAAGGCCAGTTGTTGGTATAGGAGATGTCGCTTCCGGGCCGGTTGGTCACACATGCCCATGAAATCCAGAAAAAGAAGGCATCCATTTTATTCATACGATCCCGGCTTTTTACCGAATTGGGCGGAATGGCATAGGCATCGCGCAATTTATCGAGCTTCGGATCTGCCATGAACAAACCGGCATAATGCTCTCCCACTGCCTCGATGGCTCTGGCCCTGAGCGGGGATACGACAAGTTTACCGGAGGCAACATCATAGGTGTTGATCCGCATTTCCTGTTGCAGCCTGATCTTCAGCATCGCCTTTTGTTCGGCTGATACCGCTGCATAATTCTTGTGAAACGAGGTGTCGGCGAGGTAATCAAGTATATACTCCGATTCCCGGTGAAGCCAGTCGGCCGACCAGTCGGGAGCTACATAGGAACCATGTCCCCATACCGTTCCAACCTCCTGTCCGCCGATCGATTGCCATACATTCTGTCCATCCCTGATGTCCTGCCCGGAAAACAATACTGTTCCGGCCGTTGTGACTACCTCCGTGGGAATCGGCGGTGCCTGTTTGTAAATTTCATGCCCGTAATAGAGAAGTACGGAGAAGGAAATTGTCATTACGGCAATGAAGCCGAACCATAGTTTGCGTGTTTGCATATTTAAAGATTTAAGGATTTTTTGAAATTACAGCGTAGATGGGCTAAAACCCGGTACGCGCGGCCGATTATGTCCAGTCTTCTTCGATTACATCTCCCTGCAGGTTTACAATGGCCTGCCTGATGGGGACATTACGGCCGCTGCTGGTGCGCGCCGTCCTGGCCATTTGCAACAGTCCGCCGCAACATGGCACCTCCATCATCACAACCGTCAGGGAGTTGATTTTGGTGTCTGCGATCATGGAGGAAAGCTTCTGAATGTATGACTCCTTGTTGCTGTCCAGTTTGGGACAGGCTATTGCGATGGATTTTCCTTTCATGAAACGTTCATGGAAATTCCCCATGGCAAAGGCGGCACAATCGGCTGCAAGGAGCACATCGGCATTTTTGAAATAGGATGCCTGGGGATTTAGCAGGTGCAACTGGACCGGCCACTGGCGTAATTCCGACGGAACTGCCGGAGTAGGGGTACGGCCATTCTCCGCATCCGGGATCACCAGGGTTTCAGGTTTAGCCTCCCCGGCACGGAAATCCCTGGCCATCGATCCGGGACATCCACATTCGCCATGCGAATGGTTTTCTGATTTTTCGGGACTCATCATAATGTTGTGTTCTTTTAAATAGTCTATTGCCTGTTGTAAAAATTCCTCTTCATTATGGTCGCGCAGATGCCCGAGATGGGCCAGGATGGTGTTCCGGCCTTTCGGGACCATGAGTTCCATCACTTTGCGTTCGTCATAAGGCTCGGCCTCGCGTTCTATGATCTCAATGGCGCCCTCGGGGCAGTGACCGATGCAGGCCCCCAGCCCGTCACAAAACAAATCGCTTATGAGCCGGGCTTTTCCATCGATGAGCTGCATGGCGCCTTCATGGCAGTTCGGGATGCAGATGCCGCATCCGTTGCATTTTTCTTCATCAATTTGGATAATTTTACGTTTCATGTTTTTATAGGTGTATTTAGGTATCTAATTGCTTCTTTAGGCACAAAAAAAATCAGAGGTACGATTGCAAAGTCTGATCCTGTAAGAATTTCCTGAATTCCGTGGTCAGCCTGTTAACTACCGTACCCATCAGGCAACGGTCAAATCCGCAAAGTTCATACGACAGGGGGCACTCTCCAACATCCAGGTTTCCCTCGATCGACTGGTAAATATCAAGCAAGCTGATGGCTTTAGGGTCCATTTTCATGGAAAACCCGCCCGAGGGGCCTCGAACCGACTTCAACATATCGTTCTTAACCAACCTCTGCAACACCTTTGCAATGTGATTTTTTGAAAATCCGGTAATTTCTGCTATTTTTACTGCATTGATTCCATTTCCCGAACGGGCGATTAATACCATGCTGTGGATCGCAATCGATGAGGCTTCAGACAGGGCAAAAATCTTTGACATGGGTTATTCGGGTATTTGAATACGCAAATGTATAAATAATTTTCAATTCTGCGGCAAAGGAATGAATTTTTTTTTGTTTTTTATGAAAAACGTTGTGAATCAACCAAAATAAAAGAAATTTTTCTGATTTCAGGGGGAAATTTAATCATGAATCTGACCAGACTTGTTTATATAATAACACTGATTGCCGGATTTTCATGGCAAAGCATGCCGCAAAGTTACCCGATCGGCCACCGGACCATCACCTTTACCGATCCGGCACGTGCAAACAGGCCCCTGCCTTCGGAAATCTACTACCCGGCTGCGACAGCCGGCGAAAACACACCCATGCCGGCCGGGGTGTTCCCGGTGGTCGTGTTTGGTCATGGATTCCAGATGGCCTATGATTCTTATGGCTATTTTAAAAATGCAATTGTTCCGGCAGGGTACATCCTGGTATTCCCGAAAACCGAAACCTCGCTTTCACCGAATCATGCAGCGTATGGCGCCGACCTGGCCTTTCTCGTTGTACAGATGAAAACGGAAGGCATGACCCCCTCTTCACCCTTTTACCAGCATGTCGACAGCACCTCGGCCATTATGGGGCACTCTATGGGAGGAGGCGCTTCATTCCTTGGATGCCGGAACAACACCACCCCCACCGTGATGGTGACATGGGCGGCTGCCGAAACATCTCCTTCGGCCATAGGCACGGCCGGCGAGGTTACCATTCCATCGCTCGTGTTTTCTGCCGATAAGGATTGTGTTGCCCCTCCTGCTGCAAACCAGATACCGATGTATGATTCACTTGCAAGCAGCTGCAAAGTCTTTATCAATATAAAAGGCGGCGGACACTGTTACTTTGCCGATGCCAATTTTATCTGTTCACTGGGAGAGGCAGCATGTCCGCCATTTACGATCACGCGCGAACAACAGCACGCTGCGACCCTTGATTTTACACTGCTTTACCTAGGCTATTACCTGAAAAACCAGCCTGCATCCTGGACCATTTTCAACGATTCGCTGAACAGCTCGAACAGGATTACTTTTCAGAAATCATGTACAACTACCCCCGTTTTCTCCATCGAATCTTCGTCCAATATTCTTGTGTCCCCCAATCCTGCACAGGATATTACCTGCCTGGCCGGAAACTGTAAGGCGAAAGAGCCTATATTTGTTGAAATATCGGATATCTGCGGCAAACCCATGCACCGGTACACGCTTCTTCCCGATGGCACGCACTACCGTCTGACGGTTGACATGAAAACGTGGGCCCGTGGAATCTATCTTGCAGCAATACGCAGTTCAGAGACAACCCGTATTGCCAGGATCGTGAAAAACTGATCTTTTATATTGTTATGCCCAGAATCATTTCAAGCTTATCGAACCCGCTGATAAAAAACGTGCTGTTGCTCGGCGAGAAACCCCGCGCACGGAAGGAGCAAAACCGGATCGTTATTGAAGGTGTGCGTGAAATCAAACTTGCCATTTCAGGCGGCTTCAACATTACCGATCTTTTTTTCACCCCTGAATTTATTTCGGAGGCAGAGGTGAAATCGATGGTACCCGATGAAAAAATGGTTGAAATGATCGAAGTTACAAAGGATGTTTTCAACCGGATGGCCTACAGGCAGGACCGCGACGGGCTGATTGCCCTGGCTGAGCCGAAACGGCTTGGCTTCGGCGACCTCCGGCTTCGGAAAAACCCACTCCTGCTGGTTCTTGAGACTGTCGAAAAACCCGGGAACCTGGGCGCCCTCCTGCGCACAGCGGATGCCGCCAACCTTGATGCAGTGATCATCTGCGATCCGCAAACCGACATATACAATCCCAATGCAATACGGTCGGGCATTGGCTGCATCTTTACCATGGCTGTTGTCACAGCTTCTTCCGAAGATGCAATGGCGTGGATGCGCGAATCCGGAATAAAAATGTTCGGGACGGCGCTTACCGCCACACACCATTACCATGAAACGGATTTCAACCAGCCTGCAGCCATCATCATGGGTTCGGAAGCTAACGGGTTAAGCAGCACCTGGCTTGAAGGGGCCGATGACCTGGTGAAGATTCCCATGATGGGCAAGATTGATTCGATGAATGTATCGGCTTCGGCCGCCATCGTGATCTTTGAAGCCATGCGTCAGCGGGGTTTCAGGCAGGAATAATTTGCAGCATGCTTCCCCGGGTTTACCTGATGGCAGTTTGCCGGCAGCTAGCGGATCACAACCTTTTTTATTTCAACCCCGGCATCCGACCCGATCTGAACCAGGTAGAGGCCCTCCGGCAACTTACCCGCATTCAGCTCCATCTTGTTCATGTTCACAAAGGTTTCACGCACCAGGCGCTCCCCGTGAATGGTCAGAAGGGTCACGGTGATGGTTCCGGCGATTTTCCTGCATGGTGAAATCGTAAATACACCACCCGAAGGGTTTGGATAAAGGGTAAACAGCGATTCCGGCGCTTTCTTCTCATCAACCGACAGGTTTCCCCCACCGTTGGTGGTTTTTAATATGTTGCCGTCTCCTCCTGCCACGTAGCCGGTGCTGGCATCGGTAAAAAACACCGATGATAGCATGGAGGTTGCTCCACTCAATGCTTTCGTCCATGTTGCACCACCATTCACGGTTTTCAGCACAACTCCTCCAAAGCCGTCGATCCCGGTTATATATCCCGTGGCTGCATCTGCAAAATTTATTGAAAACAGGTAATTTGCCGTCCCGAAAGTAATCGAAGACCAGGTGTTGCCCCCATCCCTGGTTGTTGCCAGGATTCCCTGTTCACCTACCGCATAACCGTTGTTGATATCGGTAAAATATACCGAGTTTAATCCCTGGTTAATGGCTGATGACTGGGACTGCCAGGTAGTTCCGCCATTGGTGGTTTTCAGGATAATCCCGGAATTCAGGCAGCCGCCGGCAGCATAGCCGGTAGAGGCGTCGATAAAGAAAACCGAGCTTAAGATGCAGGTTGTTCCACGCGGCAAGGCAGTCCAGGAAACTCCGCCATTGACAGTCTTTATGATGGTGCCTGCCTCCCCGACTGCAAAACCGGTATTGGCATCAGTGAAAAAAACGGAAAACAGGCTTTTTGCAACTCCGCTGGTTTGTTTTGTCCAGGTTATTCCTCCATCGGCTGTCTTTAAGATTGTCCCGGTCGAACCAACGGCAAAACCCGTATTGACATCCGGGAAGTCAATTGCCGACAGATTATCGGAACTCCCTGTCTCAAGTTCAATCCAGGCGGCTCCCCCATTGACGGTTTTCAGGACTGTGCCGTTATCCCCCGCTGCATATCCCGTTTCGGAAGCAGGAAAACAAACCGATTTCAGCCAATCGGTGTTGCCGCCCGACAGGATGTTCCAGGAAGCACCGCCATCGGATGTTTTCAGGGTAGTCCCTGCAGACCCAACAGCGTACCCGTTATTTATATCAGGAAAAGAAACCGAATTCAACCCATGGTTAGTGCCGGTAACCAGGATTGTCCAATTCGCCCCTCCATCGATGGTTTTCAATATGGCCCCGCCGCTGCCGCATATCCAGCCGGTATTGCTGTCGGTGAACCGCACAGCATAGTAATAACCGGAAGTCAACGGTGTTAGGGCGGACCAGGTTACTCCGCCATCCAGGGTTCTTAAAACAGCCCCATCCATCCCCACCGCGATGCCATTGGTGGCAGTGGTAAAATAAACCGACAGCAGGGTTTTAACCGTTCCTGATGGCAAAACAGTCCAGGTGGCACCTCCATCGGAGGTCTTTATTATAACCCCTGAGTGTCCCACAGCAAAGCCGGTGTTGAGATCGGCGAAAAAAACGGAGTTAAGGAATTCGGTCGTACCGCTTACCCGGGATGACCATGTAATTCCGCCGTTGGTGGTTTTCAGGATTTTTCCGCCCGCGCAGCAGGCGTATCCCGTTGACTCATCGGGAAAACATACCGAACTGATCGTGGTGGCGAGCCCGCTCCACAAGGTTGTCCAGGCCAAGCCTCCATTGGTGGTTTTAAGAATAGTCCCGGAACTTCCAACGGCATACCCCGTATTCCGGTCGGTAAAGCACAATGAATAAAGCCAGTTTGTCGTCCCGCACGGAACTGCGGTCCATGTTGCCGCACCATCCGTGGTTTTAATGATAGTACCATACGCGCCAACGGCAAACCCTGTATTTGCGTCGGTGAAAACCACTGTCGACAGCCAGTTGCCCTGGGGCAGCGGGTTTTGCCAGGTCCATTGTGCAGATGCGATTGTTGAAACAATTGCAAATAAAATCAGCAGGGCGTTTTTTTTCATTTTTTAAGATTTTGGCGGCGGGATCTTAATTTCTTAAAAACGGATCACTGGGTGGTTTAATTCATCTGCCATCCTCTACCCCGCGGGATGGGGTTCTACTTGTATTTCTCATCATGCGGTTTCAGTTCCAGGAATCCTTTTGGCATCTTGCTCTTAAAATCGATGAGGTTTCCTGTGACAGGGTGGCGGATAGAGAGGAAAAAGGCGTGGAGCCTGATTCTCCGCTCAAAGGTTGCATCGGCGCCATACCGGCGGTCGCCTACAACGGGGCAGCCCATTTCCGAGAGATGAACCCTGATCTGGTTTTTGCGGCCGGTTTCAAGTTCCACCTCCAGCAATGCATAATCGGGGGTACGGTCCATCACCCTGAAATGGGTAATGCCGAGTTTTGCCCCCTCCTCTATTTTAACGGAATAGACTTTCTGATCGCGCCCCTCAACGAGCCAGCTACGGATGGTTCCCTTATCTTCGGCCGGCTGGCCTTCGACCAGGGCATAATAGAGTTTTTTGGTGTCCATCCAGTGGTTCTTGATCTCCTCCTGGATAGCCTCGCTCTTGGCAAAAAGCAGGATCCCCGAAACCTCCCGGTCGAGCCGGTGGACAACGAACAAGCGTTCCTTACCCTTAGAATTTTCCTTCACATAGGCCTGCATCATCTGGTAAAAGGAGGTGCCCCCCAGCCCCTTGTCGCCAATGGTAAGCAATCCCGCCGGTTTTACCGCAACCAGGATGGCATCATCCTCGTAAAGCACCTGGTAGGGCGGCTTTACCTTGCTGATCTTCACGGCCTGCTTCACATAATCAACCGTGTCGCCCGCCTTGAGCATCACGGCCGGGTTTGTGACCATTTTGCCGTTTACCCGAACATTCCCGTGCACGATACGCTGCTTCACAGTCGTTTTTGATGCTGACTGAAATTCCTCAAGAAGATGGTCGAGCAGGGAGGTCTCTTTGGTTATTTTTACTTTCATAGATTTGTTTTTATGACAAGGCTGGCTGGCGGACAACCCTGTTTTTTCCCGCTGCCGGGAACTTCTGCAAATTTACCCTTAATTATCGATCCCCGACCTGGTTGCCAGCCTGAAAAAGACAAACAGTTCCACTCTGCATCTCACCATATCCTATTTCAACCGGATCCCCATCATCACGGGGTTGTGGTCGGAATCGGCAAATCCAAGCGACATGGTTTTCACCTTAAGCACCCCGACATTGGGAGAGACGACAAAGAAATCGATGATGGTGGTCTTTGTGATTCCCTTCCTGTAGGCCATGTCGACATTGCGGTTGCTTGGCAGCTGCGGGTCATAAACGAACTGCCAGCCCGGCAAAAACCCCGGTTCAACAGAGGGTTCGATACGAAATACCGGGTCGCCCGAATCTACCAGGTCGCCGTTAAATCCCCTCGGGTTGCTGTTCCAGTCTCCGCCTGCAACAACATAGTTTCCAAGCTGGTACTCGTGTCTCATCACCGAATCCAGCAGCGACATCTCCTGTTTCCTCCATACCCCCGCCGGATCGTAGGCTGAATTATGCGTATTCAGGATGACGAGTTCCCTCCCGTTATCGAGCTGAAACCTGAGTATGACAAAACAACGCCTGAGAAAAGCCAGCCGTTTCGGCCAGGATCTGTCGGAGGGAAAATAGTGGGTTTCCGAACTGGCTGCCTTTAACTTCGAATAACAGGCCAGACCTGCCTTCACACGGCCGATTGGATCATTAAACGGGAACGGGATGTAAAATGAGCCGTAATTTTGCGCGAACATATTGAAAAATCCAGGCAGAAGACCTGAAAGAGCGGCAAATTCATCATAGTTCCAGGAGCGTTTTGACTGTACATCCACCTCCTGCAGCAGGATAAAATCGGCAGTATCATGGGCGAGGATCTCTTTCTTTATTCCATCAAAATACCGGTCGAACTGGTTTTTCCGTGGCATTACAAGCCTGCCCCCGTCATAAAAAAAATCCATCTCCTTTCCCAGGCCCCCGTACCCGATATTCCACGAAAGCATTGTGAATTCGCGCTTCGCAGCATCCATAGGCTGTCCTTTCCCTTTGATAACAGGAGAGGATTTCAGGGCCGGGGAAAACTCGGTGAGTGTTAAAAAGGCCAGGAAGGCAAGTACGGATAAAACGAAAAGTCCGACAACGATGGCCATGATCCTAAGAATATCAATCAGGGTTTTTGACATAAAACTGGATAAAAACCGAAATTATACATTTTTTCGTAACTTTACCTACTCAATTTTTCAATTTAATCCATCCGATGCCACTTCTCGGTTCCCTTATCAGGAAAGCCTACGAACTCCGCCAGCTGCCAATTGACATCCTCACGCAGGATCCGGTCCTGAAACAGGAAAGAGTGCTTAAAAAGCTATTAATCAAGGCCCAGGATACAGCTTTCGGGGAGTATTACGAATTCAGCCGGATCATGGGTGAACCTGACTTTCCCAGGCAGTTCAGCGCCAGGGTTCCCGTTCACGATTACGGATCGATGTTTAAAAACTGGTGGTACCGCAGCCTTAACGGGGAACCTTACGTGACCTGGCCGGGAAGGGTGAAGTATTTTGCACTTACCTCGGGGACCTCCGAAGCCTCGTCAAAACACATTCCGGTTACCCCCGACATGCTGCGGGCCATGCAGAAGGCAAGCGTCAGGCAGCTTATCTCCGCAACCAAATATGACTTTCCCGATGAGTTTTACGAAAAGGGAATTTTGATGATCGGCGGAAGCACGCACCTGCTCTATAACGGTACCTATTACCAGGGCGATCTTTCGGGAATTACGGCAAAAAACATCCCCTTCTGGTTCCAGCATTTTTACAAACCGGGCCGGAGGATCTCCCGCGAACACGAATGGTCCGTCAAACTGAATGAGATCGTCCGCCAGGCCAAAAACTGGGATATCGGCATCATTGTCGGCGTACCGGCATGGATACAGATCATCCTTGAAAAGATCATCAGCTACTATGATGTAAATACAATTCATGATATCTGGCCGAACCTGTCGGCCTATGTCCACAGCGGGGTCTCATTCGATCCCTATATCAGGAGTTTTGAAAAACTGTTCAGCCATCCGATCCTTTATAACGAATCCTATCTCGCCTCCGAGGGATACATCGCCTTCCAGCGCCCGGGCAATATGTCGGGGATGCAGCTGATCCTGGACAACGGGATCTATTTTGAATTCATTCCATACAACGACCGCAATTTCGACGGCGAAGGCGATATGAGGCCCGACCCCGAAACACTCACCATCGGCGAGGTGGAGGAGGGGCGCGAATATGCCCTGCTGCTGACAACCTGTGCAGGGGCCTGGAGGTACCTGATCGGGGATACGATAAAATTCCTGTCGAAGGAAAAGAGCGAAATCGTCCTGACAGGCCGCACCAAGCAGTTTATCAGCCTGTGCGGCGAACACTTGTCCCAGGACAACATCAACCGCGCCATCAGGATGCTCCAGGACGAACTCAATGTGAAGATAAATGAATTCACCCTTACGGGCGTCAGGTCGGGCAACCTGTTTGCACACAAGTGGTACCTGGGGACCGATGATGCGCTTGAGCCGGAACTTGCAGCCCGCAGGCTCGATGAATACCTGAAGGTTCTGAATGACGACTACCGGGTTGAACGCATTGAAGCCATTAAGAATGTATTGGTGGAAGTGTTACCTTTGCAGGTGTTTCACGATTGGATGAAATCCCGCGGGAAAGAGGGCGGTGCGCACAAGTTTCCCCGTGTCCTTAAAAATGATCAGCGCGAAAGGTGGGAAGAACATATTAAAACCTACAAAACACAAACGACTCATTGAGCTCTATCTTACATCCATTATTTGAAGGCATTATCCTGGGACTGACGGTGGCCATTTCAGTCGGGCCGGCGCTGTTTGCATTGCTCCAGACCAGCATAAAGCACGGAATTAAGATCGGGATTTTTCTTGCAGCCGGCATATTTGTAAGCGACCTGGCTCTTGTGGTGGGGTTCTATTTCGGAGCCTCGGCAATCGTCACCAACCCCAAATACCACCTCGTACTTGGCATTATCGGCGGTGTCGTGATGACGGTATACGGGCTCTATACTTTTTTCAAGAAGGTGCCGATGACCGAACAGGTGGAGGCCATCAACGAAATCAAGGTAAAACAGAAGGGTCCCTTTCCCTATTTTTTCAAGGGCTTTGTCCTCAACTTTGCCAATCCTTTTCTCTGGGTTTTCTGGATCACCTCGATGCTGGCCATCAATGCAACCTATGGCGGCGATCAGCGTGCGGTGGCACTGTTTTTCATCGGCACGCTTTCGGTCATCCTCATGACCGATATCCTGAAGGTAGTCCTTGCCAACAAAATCAAGGTTGCCGGGAATCCCCAGGTAAAACTCTGGATGAACCGCATTGTCGGCCTGCTGTTTATGATCATCGGCGCCTTCATCATCACCGGCTCACTGCTGGAATATTTCAAAGGAATCTCCCTGCGCGTACCCTGAAAAAAACTCATACTATAAACATTGCCTGCATTGTTTGCATTGCCTGCATTGTTTGCATTGCTAGCATTGCCTGCATTAAATCGACTTGATCAGCCTCTCAAAATCATTCTTGAAATTGGTCCCTATCGGGATCTGCCTGTCCCTGATCTTCACGTGGTTTCCCTCTATCAGGTCGATCCGTGAAAGGGCGATGATGAACGATTTATGAATGCGGGGAAAGGAGGAGGATGGCAGCAGGACCTCTATATTTTTCAGCGACTGGTAGCTGATGATCATCTTTTCGTTCGTATAAATCTTGACATAATCGCCCAGCGCCTCGATGTAGAGGATCTCATCCAGGTTGACCTTGTAGGTTTTTTTACTCGACTTGACGAAAATGAAGGTCTCTTCGGGCCGGGTTGCCTCTTTTGGTTCGAAATGGGGCATTTCCCTCCCCTTGATCAGCTCCTCCGCCTTCTGGATCGCCTTGTAAAAGCGGTCAAATGCAAATGGTTTCATCAGGTAGTCAACCACGTCGAGCTCGTATCCCTGGATGGCAAACTCGGCGTAGGCGGTGGTGATGATAACCAATGGCGGGTTTTTCAGTGTTTTCAGGAAATCCATGCCGCTCAGCCTGGGCATGTTGATGTCGAGGAATAACAGGTCGACCTCCCGGTTATGGAGCACATCGATCGCCTCGACAGCATTGCTGCATTTCCCGACGATATCGAGAAACGGGATGTTTTCGGCATATTTCTCGATGACACGCTGTGCCAGGGGTTCATCATCAATGATCAGGCAGCGGATGTTCATGCAACTAAGATAGTTAATTCAACCCGATAAACAGCAGGTGTTTCGTTAATTTTCATTTCATATTTGCCGGGGTAGAGCAATTCAAGCCGTTTGGTTACATTCGCCAGCCCGAATCCCCCCGATGATCTTTTTTCATGAAAGGGATCCACCCTGTTCTCGATGAAAAAACCCACCCGGTCTTCATGTTCAAGGTCAAAGGAGATATGGATGTAGGGATTGTCGCTTTTGGCCTTGGCTCCATGTTTAAAGGCATTTTCAATAAATGCGATGTAGAGGAGCGGGTCGGCCTTAATATCAAGGTTTCGGCCCTTTATTTCAAATTCAACCTGCAGGTTTTCGCCGGCCCGCAACCGCTCCAGGTAAACATAGCTCTGCAGGAATTCCAGCTGCTTGCCGACAGCGACCAGGTCGTCGTTTGATTCGTAGATAACGTACCGCATCAGGTCGGAGAGCTTCAGGATCAGTTCAGGCGCCATGTCCGACTTGTCGAGGCTCAGGGAATAGAGGCTGTTCAGCGTGTTGAAGAAGAAATGTGGGTTGACCTGTGCCTTGAGCGCCCTGAGTTCAGATTCGACCTTTTGTTTCTGCACCTCCTTCATCCGCAATTCAACATCCTGCAGGGTGATCGAGTCGCGCATCACCTTCAGCAGGGTGGAGACTATCAGGAACAACAGGATAAGGATGAATTCAGCAATGAACTCGGTTAAAAAATTCGGATGTTTCCCCCCTTCAAAAAAATAGGTCACAAAATAATTCAGGAGAATGAAGAGGAGAATATTGGCAACTTCAAGAAGAAAAAAGAGGAAGAACTTTCGTTTGTTGAAAAATGCGGGGATCAGCCACAACAGGTTGATATAAACGGAAATTGCCAGGAACCCGATGGTCATCAGGATGTTGGCGGCCAGGTGAAAACTGATGCTGTAAAAGTTGAAGTCGCCCCGGGTGTAGATGAGCACGACTGTAAACAGGACAACACTGATCAGCCAGAAAATAAGGTGCTGGAAAAAGAAATGCAGCCTGCCTTTGCCAAAAAGCTCTTTTAAGGTCATGGTGATTTTTTTGCAAAAATGCTCATTGATTTCCTGAATGGCAATTTTTTTTGATGTCCCCGATGAAAAACCGGTTGAATACCCTGTTTTTTTCGGGTTTTATCGATAAAATCACCTGTTTGTCAAAAAAAATTCAGTATCGCCTAAATTGTAATTAATATTGCAAACCGTCCGGCCCCTGTTTGGGTGACATGCCTGGTGATCATGGAAAACCCGTTTTTTTCCAATGGTTACGCCCGGTGATACCACCAGCGGCCGGGTCGTTCATTGCACGGAAGTATCCGTTCTCATCATTAACAATCTCTAAAACCTGGTAAAACAAGCAATTCATTTAAACAACATCACCTTATGAAAAAATTATCGCAAAAACTTAAATTCGCGTTGGTCGCGTTTGTCCTGTTCGTGGCATCCGGATCGTTCACCTTTGCTGAAAACCCGCCCGATGAGGGTATGTGGCTTCCGCTTTTACTCTCAAGGCTGAACTACGTCGACATGCAAAAAATGGGACTTCATCTCACGGCAGACGAACTTTACAGCATTAACCACAACAGCCTGAAAGACGCCATCGTGGGTCTTTCAAACGGCGGCGGCGGCGGCGGTTTCTTCTGTACCGCCGAGATGGTTTCCGACCAGGGATTGCTCTTCACAAACCACCATTGCGGGTACGGTGCTGTTCAGAGCCACAGTTCAACAGAACATGACTACCTCACCGACGGATTCTGGGCGAAATCGTTCAGTGAAGAGTTGTCGAACGAGAACATGTGCGCCTCCTTTTTAAACCGGATCGAGAATGTAACCGACTCCATCATTCCATTTCTTGCCGATACGCTGAAAGAGACCGACCGTGCTTCCAAAATCAAGGAAATTTCAGGAAGGATCAGGAAAAGAGCCGAAGAGAGTGGCAAGTATGAAGCAACCGTAAAATCGTTTTACGGCGGAAACGAATATTACCTTTTTGTGTTTAAAACCTACAAGGATGTGCGCCTGGTCGGTGCTCCCCCGTCATCCATCGGCAAATTCGGCGGCGACACCGACAACTGGATGTGGCCGCGCCACACCGGCGATTTTTCGATCCTCCGCGTTTATACCGACGCCGACGGGAACCCGGCAAAATATTCGGAAAAGAATGTGCCCTTGAAATCAACCTACCACCTGCCCATCAGCCTGAAGGGGATCAAGAAAAACGATTTCGCCATGATCTGGGGATACCCGGGATCAACCTCCCGTTACCTTACCTCGTATGGTATTGAGTACAATCTCCAGGTTTTTTACCCGACGCTGGTAAAGCTTTTCGGAAAAGAGCTTGATGTCATGAAGGAGAGAATGGACCAGGACAATGCAGTAAAAATTGCCTATGCCGCCAATTACGCCGGTATTGCAAACACCTGGAAAAACTTTATCGGCCAGCAGAGGATGCTTGTCCGTAATAAAGTGGAAGACAAGAAAAAGGCGATCGAACAGGATTTCATCACCTGGTGCGGCAAAGACCAGGCCCGTCAGAAAAAATACGGGAAGGTGCTCGACAACCTGCAATCGAATTATGCCAATATGAAAAAGGTTGCCATTCCCTTCTTTTATGCCAACCTCGCCGGGAACGGCCTCGATGTTGTTTCGATCGCAAACCAGTTTGGCGGCCTGCAGGGCGCGCTTGAGAAAAAGAACAAGAATGCCGTCAAAGAGGCCCAGGCAGGATGCAAAGCAGCCGTTAAAGAACATTTCAAGCAGTTCGACCTGGCCATTGCCAAAAAGACCCTCTCCGAAATGCTCCGGATGTATTCGACCGATGTTCCCGCAGCCGAATTACCCTCGATTTTTGCCATCATTGCAAAGGATTACAAAAACGACTTTAACGCCTTTGCCAATGCCATTTATGAAAAATCTGTCTTCGCCACGGCCGACCATGCAAACAAGTTCATCGAGAAACCCAGCCTGAAGGTCTTTAAGAAGGACCTTGGCTGGCAGCTTGCCAAGTCGATGGAAGAGTCCATGGGCAAATACATGGCGGCCTACGGGTCGGCAAGGGCAAACATCGCCGCTGCCAACCGCCTGTTCATCGGAGGATTGCGCGAGATGAATCCCGACCTGGTGAAATATCCCGATGCCAACTCAACGATGCGTATGACCTATGGCACCGTGCTCGATTACAAACCAGCAGATGCCGTTCACTATGACTACACTACCACCCTTGCCGGCGTTATGCAGAAGGAGGATCCGACCAACGACGAATTCATCGTTGAGAAGAAACTGAAAGACCTTTTCAAGGCTAAAGACTATGGCCAGTATGGCGAAAACGGCGAGATGGTCGTATGTTTCCTCACCACCAACGACATCACGGGAGGCAACTCCGGAAGCCCGGTCATCAATGCTGACGGTCAGCTGATCGGCCTTGCCTTCGACGGCAACTGGGAAGCCATGAGCGGCGATATCATGTTCGAACCCGACATGCAGCGCACCATTTGCGTGGATGCCCGGTACGTGCTGTTTATCATCGACAAGTATGCCGGTGCCGCCAACATTATCAAGGAACTGACGCTGGTTAAATAGGAAAAACAGGCGTTTTGTCAAAAAAAGAGAGGGGGTGCCACGAATGCATCCCCTCTCTTTTTTTTATGCCCCTGCCGTTTTCTTCGAAACAACCCAGTATATACAGGCAAATGCCAGGCTGATCCAGATTATGGCGGGGAATATCCCGACGAAGAAGCAGATTATACCTCCGAGTCCTACAAAGAAACTGGTCAGCCCCATCAGGAAAATGGTGCCGGTATGGCCGTTTGTCATGTTCCAGCTTTTCCTGACGGCATCGGCAGCCTCCATCTTTTCATCCATTACAAGGAAGGGAACAAAGGCCAGCTTGCAGGCAAAAATGATCCCGGGGATAAACAGCATGATAAAACCTGCACCCACGATGAGGCCGACGAGCAGTTGTGATAACAGGACACTTCCGAATGACTGGTATGCGAAAAAAATGTCCGCAACCCGGAAAGGCTCGCCCCTGACCGCCTTCAGGAACACCCATGAGGAACCGTAGCTTACCGGCACCAGTACCAGTATCGCGTAAATGCAACTAAACAAACCCGTGGTCATAACGCCGCCAAACTGCAGGCTGTAAAAGATGTGTGTAAATCCCATCGGTACCGAAAGAAGCATCTGGATTAACATAACAAGCAAAAGTTCGGGGAAGTTCTTTTTCAGGATTTCCCAGCTGTGTCCGTAAGTGCCTGAAACCGTTGGTTCAGGCAGCTGCGGTTGATTTAACTTTTCGTCGTTTTGAATGATTTCCATGGTTACTTGATTTAGGTGAGAAATTAAAATTTCTGCCGGTAAAGCATTTTATTATCCGGATCTCCGGGAATGTTGTACAGGTAGTACGCAAAATTGTTGTAAACCCTGACCTTCTCGGGATAATCATGATCGAGGGATACCCTCTTCCTGAGCGCTCCCGAATTCAGGTCGATCCTGTACAAACTGCAGGTGCCGTTCCTAACGAAGGTCGTATAAACCGTTCCCGAAGTCTCATCCACCAGGATGTCGTTTGTCCAGCGGCCATCCTTGACTTTATCAATTTCAAGAGCCAGTTTATAGGAAAAATTTCCCAGGCTGTCGTAAAACTCCATTTGCCGGTCGGGGGTATTGAAGATGCATATATAGCTGCCTATCCTGTAAAGCGAGGTTTTGATGGGCCTGTAAAGGATCTTGTGAACGTAATTCCAGGTCACGAAATCATCCCTTGAGTCGGGCGGACGGCTGCTGCCCAGCAGGAGGGCGTCGTCGGCATTGCGGCGCAGCATCTTCGTTTTTTTCTCATCCCTGATCCTGGCAATGGCCTGTTTCATCATTGTTTTTTTATTGACTCCGTAATATTCGACCCCCAGCCCGTGTTCCGTACTCCTCTGGAAATATAACACTTCGGGAGTGGCCGCAACGCAATTTTTCAGGACATCCTCGAACTTTTTCAGCTTCACGGGATGGATCAGGTGCAGCCGGTTGCCCTGGCGGAATACCTGGAAACCCGAATCATGGCCCAGCACGTGCATGTTTGAGAGGCAATCCCTGAACAACCGCTCCGGGGTAAAGCCAAAGGGGGCGGAAACAGCAACCGTGTCGCCGTATGGGTTTTTGCAGATCAGCTCCGCCCGCGAAAGGCGATCCCTGAATATAAGCAGGTACACCATGTTGCTGTCGATTTCATAATCAAGAACGGCATAATGTTCGCTTTTGAAAAAGGGTTCGTTAAGGCTGGCTTTAATCTCCACTTCATGCAGTTCGCTGGCTTTGCGGTTCAGGTACAGGGTGAGGGAATAGGAGGTTTCGTCGAGCAGGATGGTTTTTGTTTCAAATCCCACATAGCTTATCACCAGCGTCCCGGGAATGGTGTCGATATAAAACGAAAAGGCGCCGTGTTTATCGGTGACCGTTCCCACGCGGGATCCCGATACGGAAAGGTTTGCATTTGCCACCGGGCTTTTTGTTCCCTGCTCAAAGACCTTCCCGTAAAAAAAGTGGTAGTGTTGCTGGGCGGTGGCACTGGTGACGGCAACCTGGAGGAATATCAACAGGATCCGGAAAACCCTGAAATTTGCTGCAATGGGTAATTTCAACATATTCATGAACCACAGGTATGAACCGGGAAATACCTTTAACCGGGGCCTATCAGCCATGGGACGGGCCGGAATCGGATATCACAAACTTACGAAAAAGTCATCTCTTTGCAACATCGAACAGGACGATATTTTATCCTTGCACGATTTCCCCGGAAAAGTTGTCGGCAAAATCCAACCTGTGGACGGACGAACACACCGCATGGTCGATTAGTCTCCGTTTCATTTGCTTTTGGGCTCAGTCTGTTGTTATTTTGTGAAAGGAATTCAACACGCTGAGATGAAGACAAAGTACAAAATACTGATCCATGTCGCCTTCTGGATATACATGTTCAACCAGATCCTGCTTTCGGTGGCGATGATGTGGGAAAAGGAATATGACCCCTTCCAGGAGATCACCATTTACCCGGCTACAAGCTTTATCACATTTTACAGTTTCTATATAATTTACGGGCTGTTCTTTACGCGTAAGAGGAAGCTGTACCCGATCATGTTCCTGGTTGCCGCATTCATCATCCTGATACCTCTGCGCGTGGGGCTTGAATACCTGTTCTGGAAATATATCGGGTACAGTCACCTAAAACAGTCCGCCCCGATTGAGATCAGTATCGGCTGGTGGTTTAACTCCCTGCGGCTGGTGATCATCTATGCCATTTATGCCCTTCTGATCCAGCTTGCCATCGGCTGGTTTGAAACCCAGAAACTGAAGACCGAACTGATCCTTGAAAAGCAATCGGGCGAACTGGCCCTGCTTCGTTCCCAGGTAAATCCCCATTTCCTCTTCAACACCCTGAACAACATCTATTCGCTCGTTTACCAGAAGTCGGAAGACGCCCCCGAGGCGGTGATGAAGATGTCGTCGATCATGCGCTACATGCTATATGACGCAACCACCGACAAGGTACTGCTCGAAAAAGAGATTGAATACCTGAAAAGTTTCATTGAGCTTGAAAAACTCAGGATCAGGCATAAAAATTTCGTTGAGCTGGCCATCACGGGCAATGTTGAAGGACGAACCATCGCCCCCATGCTGCTGATCCCCTTTGTTGAAAACGCCTTCAAGCACGGCAGCAAGAGCGTGACAAACCCCGGGATCCGCATCAATTTATCAATCGGGCCGCAGCAGATCAGGTTTGAAGTTGTCAACCATATGCGGAAAAGCACCCCCGTGACCAAAGACCAGGTTGGCGGCATCGGATTGAACAACATCAGGAGACGGCTCAACCTGTTGTACCCGGGAAAACACCAGCTTGAGATAAATGCCGGTGAGGATTTTTTCACTGTTTTATTAATTCTCTGGATATGAATATAAACTGCATTGCCATTGATGATGAGCCACTGGCACTCGACATTATCAGGGATTACTGTTCAAAGGTGGTTTTCCTGAATCTCCTGAGGACCTTCGATAACGCAATTGAATCCATTGAGTTTATCCGATCCAACAAGGTTGACCTCATCTTCCTGGATATCCAGATGGAGGAGCTCACCGGGATCCAGCTGCTGAATGCGCTGAAACACCGGCCCTTCGTAATTTTCACCACTGCTTATGAGCGTTATGCCATCCAGGGTTTTGAGCTCGACGTGGTGGATTACATGCTGAAACCCATCTCCTTCGAGCGGTTTATCAAGGGGGTCAACAAGGTTTGCGAACGGATGCAATTCGACACCGGGCCTGTGAAGGCCGAAAACGGCAAACCAAAACCACCTGAGAATTCCTTCTTTTTCGTAAAGACCGAAACCCGGATGGAACGCATTGAAAACAATGAGGTTCTTTATGTGGAAGGGATGGGCGATTACTGGCGCATCGTCACAAAAACGCGCAGGATCATGACCCTGATGAATGCGCGGAAACTGGAGGAGGTGCTGCACGAACCCCAGTTCTGCCGGGTTCACAAATCATTTTTCATCGCGCTCGACAAAATCGAATCAATCGAGCGGAACCGGATCAAGATCGGCGACCAGTACATCCCGGTAAGCGAAACCTACCACAAAGCCTTTTTCGACCTGGTGGAGCGGAAAAAGCTGGCCTGAAACTCCCTAACTGCCCTTCCTGAAACGCTCAAGGAGCGACTGGTCGTTGATCTCCTTCGACAGCGACTCGATCATGTCAACCGGGACTTCAAACAAATCAAGGATGATCAGCGCATCAAGGCAGTTGTTGAAAAGAGGGTCGACATTGAATCCCAGCACCTCGGCATTGACACTCAGGTACTTTTTAAGCAAAACCGGCAATTTAAACCCGGGATCGATGTCGTTGATGAATTTGTCGAGACGGCCGATATCCCTGCTGACAAAACGTAGAAACATATCCGGGTCGGCCATACCCGGAAGGCGGCTCCTGAATGGCTTGTGAGCCTTGATGCAGGCCCCGTATTCCGAATTATAGCAATTCGCCTTCAGGTATTCGACAACCAGTGATTTTGATAATTCCCCGAATTCGTTGGAGATGCTGACAGGCCCTATCAGGTAGCGGTACCCGGGGGATTTTAGAAGGTGATAGAGGATTCCCTTCCATAAAAGGAAAAGTGAGAGCGGTTTTTTCTGGTAATCCTTTACAATGAATGAACGGCCCAGCTCCATCGATACCCTGAGCACCTTTTCAAATGGTTTGCCGATCTTAAACAGGCTGTTGATATAATGCCCTTCAATGCCGTATTTGCCGAGAATCCGGTCGCCTTTCCCGATGCGGTAACCGCCCGTAATCCGCTTCGCTTCGTTATCCCAGATGAAAAGCTGGTCAAAATATTCATCATACCGGTCCCTGTCGAGCGGGTTGCCCGTTCCCTCACCGACTTCGCGGTAGGTTACCTCACGCAAACGGCATATCTCATCCAGGATATTGGGAATTTTGGCTGATGGAACACAAAAAACAAAATTCTCCTGGAGGGCGAAGAGCAAATGGTCATCCATGATCGCGGCAATCTCCTGCGCGATCAGTGAAGGAGCGATCGGTGAGATGATGGGCGCAGTACGACACTGAACCGATTTCCTATTCCGTGAAGCCCCGCCCGGGGGAAGTGCCAGGGAATAGGTTTTCATGCGCAGGAACTTCCCGTATTCCCTGATCTCCATGAACTCATCCTGCTCCCTGACGGTCACCGGGGATCCGATCCTGATTGTAATTTCCCGGCCCTGCTTGTTAAAAAGTTCAGCCGGGAGCCTCACGGTGCGCAGCATCGGGTGAATCATCCCGAGCAGGTTGAACAGCAGCGTATTGTGTCCGGTGAAATAGACCGGTACGACCGGGACCTTTGCCCGTTTGATAAATTTGAGCATGGTGAACTGCCATTCGCGGTCGGTTACGGCATTCTGGTCAAATTTATAGCTGCTTACCTCCCCTGCCGGAAAAATCCCGAGCGGATAACCGTTCTGAAGGTGCGAAAAGGCCTCCTTCAGCCCCCCGAAACTGGAACTTGCCTCCCTGTGCGACTCAAAGGGATTTACCCCGAGAAACCAGGGTTGCAGGGGTCTGATCTTTGTAAGTAAGAAATTGACCAGCAGTTTGTAGCCAGGATTCCTGGCTGACATGATCTGTGCCAGGAGAATACCGTCAATTCCCCCGTATGCATGGTTGGAAACGGTAATGAAACTTCCTGTTTTCGGGATCTTTTCAAGCTCACCGGGGGAGATGGTAACTTTTACCCCTGTTGCCTCTATCAGCCGGTCAAGAAATTCGTCACCGGACAGCTGGTGATGGGCCGAATAGAAATCGTTGATCTTGCCGAACTGCAGCAATTTCAGGATCGCCCGGGCAGCAGGTTCGCCGCCGAAGCGTTTCAGCAGGGTGCTGGCTCCCAGTATATCGCCGGTAGAAATCAGGTCCATGGCTGCATCCAAAAATCAGGAGACCCACTCGTAATCCATCTGTTTCCTGGCAAGATCGATGCGCCTGACCCTGATCTTGAGCTTATCGCCAAGTTTAAAGCGATAACCGTGGCGCTGCCCGATTATCTGGTAATTCTCCTCGTCGAGGTAATAATAGTCATCTTCCAGGTCGCGGAGACGGATCATCCCTTCACATTTGGTGCCGATGATCTCGGCGAAAATGCCCCACTTGCTGACGCCCGAAATGAGTGCGTCGAATTCCTGGCCGATCTTGTCAAGCATATATTCAGCCTGTTTGTATTTCACCGACATCCTTTCGGCATCGACGGCCCTGCGTTCCATTTCGGAGGCATGTTCGCACATCGGCTCGTACACCTCCTTCGACACCGACGGACCATTGTTCATGTAGTCGAAAAGCAGCCGGTGAACCATCAGGTCGGGATAACGCCGGATGGGGGATGTAAAGTGGGAATAAAACTGGAATGCCAGCCCGTAATGACCGATGTTGTTGGTCGAATAATAGGCTTTCGACATGGTGCGGATGGCAATGGTTTCGATCATCGTCTCGGTCCCGGTTCCCTTGATGTCACTGAAAAGTTTATTGAAGGAGTCGGCGAGTGATTTTTTTGAACTGAGCTTCATCTTATAACCCAGCCGCTCGACAAACAGGGAGAAGTTCTCGAGTTTTTCGGCATTCGGCGTATCGTGCACCCGGTAAACAAAGGTTTTCACAGCCTGGTTTTCCCTCTTTTTCCCGATGAATTCGGCGACTTTGCGGTTTGCAAGCAACATGAAATCCTCGATCAGCTTGTTGGCATCCTTCATCTCCCTCAGGTAGATACTCAATGGCCTGCCCAGCTCGTCAAGGTTAAAACGCACCTCCTGGGTCTCAAAATTGAACGAACCCTTCCGGAAACGATCCTCACGAAGTTTCAGGGCTATGTTATTGAACACGGAT
>JBAXFZ010000005.1:0-29093 GCA_037139685.1 Bacteroidota bacterium | reverse complement strand
GATATGGCAGGAGCCCACGGTTGCGGTTGATTTCCCCGGGATATCAAAATAAATCTCATCGCCGGCAGGGTTCGGGTAAAGGCGTACTCCGGAGGAACCCTGAACTTCTCCTGTATTTGTCATGGCGAAGTTGAACTCCTTTGATACGCTCGGGTAGCCCGGGTAATGCACCAGTGCCTTGTAGAGCCCGCTCTGGGTGGGTTTATAGGCAGAAGAGGCAACATTCGGGATGGTATCGTTATTGATCATCCAGCGGTAGGTGACCCCCTTCGGGCAAAACAGGGTGTCGCTGATCCTGGACAGGAGAGTGTTGGGTTTGGAGTAGATACGCTGCCAGTTGACATTCATGTCGGGCTGTTCGACCACCTTATCGATGCAGGGTTTTTTAACATCGGCCACCATATAATAAGCCTTGTTATTGGAGTTTTTATAGGTAGGAATGATAAATTTCGAGGAATCCTGGTCGTAAACCGCCATCTGGGTGTTCAGGTGAACCAGGTGGATCGGAAGGGCAATTACCGGTGTTACCTCATCAGTAAGGGGATCAAATTTAACGACAGTATCGTGCCTGACACCGTAATACTGGCCTGTCTGGTAATCAACGACGGCGGATTCAATTATGCCGCTGTGGGAGACATGTGTGTGGAGCAGTTCTCCCGTAAAGCCGTCGATGATATCGTAGTAGGTCGAATCGTGGTACCGCTGGAAAAAGAGGGTGTTGTTGACAGGGTTATACACGCGTGTTTCCCCATAAATGATGGCATTCGAAGAAGGCAGGGTCGAAAGGTGTGTAAGAACCGAATTTCCAAGACTGTAGGAATAAAAATCGCCGTCGGGGGCTTCAAATAGAATTGAATTGTTCAGGCTGTTGTATTCAATCCAGTTTTTATACTCAAAATAGCAGGTTTGCCCGACTGCATAGGTGTTAAGGTCAATATATTTGATCACACCGCCTGTGGAAAGAGGCGCCGAATCAAAAAAATACCGGCCGTTATAGGGATCCATGGCACAGCCGAAGCTCGTGTTGGGATCGGGGAAATAGGTTGTGGAGGGGATCGTGGTATAGGCGCCCGATTGGTAATCATAGGAAACCAGGTGCCCGTTTGCCGTTCCATAGATCAGCGACTGGGATTGAACGCTGCCCGTAAACAGGAGGGCCGTGAGGGATAAAATAACGAAACAGAGAAAGAGACTTGAATATATCTTTTTCATGGCTTAAAGGTTTAACCCTCAAATATAATGAACTTCCTGCAAAAAATAATCAGGGTCAAAAAAAAAGAGGCTCTCCGGTGAAATGTTCAGATACGTAAAGCGATTCATACTGTCGAAGGCAGAAAATCAGTCCACGCTTCCCGGATCCTAACCATTGCCGGTGTGTCGGGTTCACATTCAAGGGCCGGTTTGAACCGTCTCAGGACACTTAGAAACTCTGGGTAGGGTTAGTTAGTTATTTTTTTCTAAGTGGTCCTTGGTGGTCTCGGTGCTCTTAGTGGCTCCCTGGTTGCTTTTCAATCCCGCTTCCCTGCAATTTCGGAAACAAGCCAGTGAATGGCCTGGTGTTTGGTCCAGGCTGTTAAAAGTAGAATTATGAATACGGGATAGTTAGAATAGGTAACTTTATGGCCGCATTTGCGGGACGAACCATGCGGGATGCAGAACAGACTGCATGGTTTCGGGCAGCAATGATGAACAGTATCGTAAACGGCTAAAAACAGAAAAATGGATATAGAACAGGGAACAAAGGAGAATCCGTGGATGCTTAAAACCCCGCCGCTCTCTTCGGAATTCACAATGCATAAAGAGACCAGGGATGGACGGGAGATATTGGTTTGCACCGTCGGGAAAACCGTACTTCACTATGATTACCGCTGCCTGGCCGACCTGCAGTCGATGCTCAGGCAGCATGGCGGCTGGATGGAGCTTGGCAGTGCCGATGAGCAAAAACCGGCGAAGGAGGGCACGGTTGAAGCCTGGGGACGGTCGGAAATCAACCCGGCAGGGGGCTGGTACGGGCTGAAGAAGGGGCTGCGCGGAAGGTTCGGAATGTACATTCCACCGTTAATGGAGAGACTTGGTTTTGCCGAGGTTACACACGATCCGAAGGGAAACAAAATGAGAGCGATTTAACGGCGTTCTTTGAATGCAACAACCAGAAATATACTGACAATGAGAAAATATTTCCTGCCGGTTTTACTCTGCATCTTCCTTTGTGATGTTTCCTATTCACAACTGAGATCACCTGCCCGGCATATCACCGGGAAAACACCCGTTGGGTTTGAAGCGGAGATCAATGATTTCATCCGGCAGGATTCCCTCTCCTTTCCGCAGAAAGGGGTCTTTCTTTTTACCGGCAGTTCGACCATCCGCAAATGGGACAGCCTTGCACCCGATTTTAAGGAGATAAAGCTGATACACCGCGGGTTTGGAGGTTCCACCATAAAGGCCCTGAACTATTATATCGGCTATATCGTGCTGCCCTATAAACCAAGGACAATCGTCGTTTATGAGGGAGATAACGACCTGGCCCAAGGGACGACCCCGGCTGAATTTATCAGTTTGTGCGACACCTTCATCCAAAGAGTTCACCGCGAACTGCCGGGAACAAAGATATACTTCATGTCGGTCAAGCCATCGTTTGCCCGGAAACAGCAGCTGCCCATCCAGGATGAAACGAACAGGCAGCTGAAGGGGCTTATTAAGAAGAGAGGGAAAACCGCCTTTCTCGATATCAGGAAGCTGATGTATGATAAAGAGGGGAAACTGCGGAAGGATTTTTTCGAATCGGATTCCCTCCATGTGAATGCGGCGTGTTACCGCGTGTGGGCGGGTTATATGAAAAGAAGGATGGGGATCACCAGGTAGGTATAATCCCCATCCTTCTTTCGAAATAGGCCCTGCCTATTTGTAAACAACCTCTTTCAGCAATTTGCCCCCGTAGATTGTCCTCATGGTTACCCGGCTCTCGTTGAGCTTTTTCATTGCATCCTCGCCCCCGATAATTTTCTTGCTGATCGCGTCGAATTTCTCTTCCGAACCATCCAGGGCGGAAAGATTCTTGAACTCGGTCATCAGCATTACGTCCCAGTCCTCAGGATTGGCAGAGGAGCCCTCAAGAATCTTGTATGAGAGGATTACGCCCTCCTTCACGGCTTCGTCATGGGTGGCTTTCCAGTTGTTTTTCAGGTTATTGAGGTATTCTACCGTCATATTGGCGCCTGTTTTGATAAAACCGACCTGCCAGACCGATCCGCTTTTAAAGGTTCTTTCCTGGGCCGAAAGGTTTGAAGCGAAGGCCACTGTATACACCAAAACGAACATTGTGATTATGATTTTCATATGTCGAAGTTTAAATTGTTGATTCAGAGCTGTTTCTAAAATACAGTATTGCAGGGCAACAGCTGTTAATCCTTGCACCTGGTGTTAATCGTCAAAAATAACAATATTATTATTATTTAGACTAATTATATGCTTTTCGTCTGTAAATAATTTATCATTTCCAGGTATGAAAACTGTGTTTCCCTTTCATTCACGCGACTTTAGCTCGTTCGTTTGAAGCACCGTCCGGTATGATGAGCGGGACACTTGCCGTCCCCTCAGGCTGTGTTATGGTAAAACGGAGCAAGGAAAGCGAAACCCGGATGAGATTGTAAGAATGGGTCAGTTCTGGTATGTGTTCCTTTACAGGATCACCTTCCAGTAGATGGACCCGGGTTTTGGCCTTGATTTGAGAATCATTTCCGCCGGGTTTTCAATCGTTTTTGTGTAGTATAGGCTCATCTCTGTGAGCGTCATTTCCTGGCTTACCCCGCCCATTACGAGGTATAGGTTTTGATGTATTGTACTGCCGTCCTTTTGTTGGGTTTTCCGTTGTGTTGTCTTAAAATTGACCAGTCCCGGAAGGGAATCAGGCATTTCATTACCTGAGACCAGGTGGAATCCTGAGACCATCGAGAGATCGGTTTTTGATACCTGCAGGGCATTCTTATATTTCATCGCAAGAAAGCAAGCCTGCAGCCTGAACATATTCTCCAGTTCGGCAAACAGTTGGTTCTGTAAAGCCAATTTGGGGTAGGCATTGCTCATCCCGGTGGCAAAAGCCCTGGCAACGGTGTCTTCCCTTAATGTATCGTCCTTCAGCTTCCCGTCGGCACTTATGCGCTGTTTTTCGGTCAGTACGACCACCGGGCATTCATTGACAAATACAATTCCTTCGTTTTCAAGATAGTTGGGAAATTTCTCCTCCTCGGTACTTTCCTTGATATGCAGCCAGAATCTTGACATATTCGGGGCTTGTCCATGCTTTTTAACCGTATCTTTCATCGACAGGTCAAGGTAAGAGTTAATTCCATTGACCTTCAGCAAGCCCTGGGAAATCTTTTTCATGTCATAATCGGCATAAATCATGGTCCTCGCGTAGCGTGAATTCCTGGGAACGCCGCCAACAACGATCTCCTGGCCGCCAATGGCCGCCTGACAGTTTTTAATTGTCGTTTCAAAATCCACAGATTCGTTTTTCAAAAACTCATTCACGCGCATGATATTCCTGGGATTGGGATCGAGCGAACAATATGGTGCTGACACGCTGTCGAAAACATTCTGGTAGCTGACAAACATGTCTTCGGCATGATAGGCTGGCCGCAGCTTGTCGCACCTGCCAACAAGGATGATGTCGTTCTTAACCGAATCGATCACATATCCCGACAGCCATGACATTCCGAAGAGGCTGTCAAGTTCTTCCGGAGCCGGTTTCCCTGAAGAGATTAATTGGTTGAGTTCCGTAAAATACTGGTGAAGTGAAATACAAATGTATTCGCCTTTGATCTCCACCATCCTGGGTTCTCCACTATCGGTGCGGCAGGAGGTGGCAAACATGGTCAACAGGAAAAGTCCCGCAAAACCCGGATAAAGGAAACTTATTTTCATCTCTTGTCAGGTTAATGGATTAATAGTTTCAACCTTAAATTGTGATGTTAAGATCAGACATTGCATATCCGGGTGATCTTTTACACGTGTATCTCCGGATTTCAATGTCCTCCCAGGTGCGCCAGGGGTGTTTTAACAACCCGCAACACCATTCCGTCGCCATGTGTTAGCAGGTTCAGGCTCAAGGAAATAAAGAAATTTTGTTCCTTTAGTGTATGAGAAGTTGTTAGCGATGACAGTAGCGTTGAATTGTACTTTAACGTCTCATCCCGGATCCCGGCCCTGAAGGTTAAGGAGGCCCATGACCACCGGTTTTTCGAGTGGGGAAAGATATTCACGGCAATGCCATATTTATATCCTGTGATATTGACCAGCTTATAGGTTGTTGAATCAAAGGGGGAATAATTCCCGGCATAGAAAGCAACACTTTTTTCATATATGTTCGGAATTTTCACATAAGCATTGGCAAATAGCGAGAAATCGCACCAGTTGGAGATACTGACTCCAATTCTGAATTCGGGGTCAATGAATGAAAACAGTTTCATACTTCCAAAGTCAATATGCCCGGATTCACCCGGTACCACTTTTGAATGAAAGTCCTCGAACTGCACAAGTTTAACCGTCAACCCGGCAATTGAAGCGGACATGAGATTAAAGGAAAGAGATGTGGTATTGCCAAATGAAACCGGTGAACTGAAATTTACACTTCCAAGTGACCATGCACCCCAGGAGGGGATCCACAGGACCTTCTGCCTGATCCAGTTCGGGTGGTTGATCCTGGTTTTGTAAACGATCTGCCCATCCCTGGCTTTCAATGACAGGGTATAATCCCTGGCATCGAATTCCTTCTTAAAAGGAGTTTCAATGGTAATGTTGCCCTGGTTTGTGCCGTCGAGCAGGAGCGTGTAGCTGTCGGTGCCCGAGGCTCGGAGTTTCATGTTCAGCGGGAATTTGTGGGCATTCAGCCATATTCTTACGGTATCCTGATGCGGCAGCACATTGACCGTGGTTTTGAGAGAATCGCAATATTCATTTTTAATGAGGAAAGTATGCTCCCCGACTGTCAGTACCTGTTTGAAGGGTGTATGTTTTGTAGTGACAAGCCCGCCGTCGATCTGCACCTCTACCTTCCTGGCGTTGATGACCACAGTCCTCTTGTCGTTATCAGGCCTGAGAGTAAGTGAATTGAGGATGACAGGTTTGTCAAGGGCAATGATTATGTTTGTGTCAAAGACAACATTTCCTTTCTGGATGATGATCCTGTAACTGCCCTCCTGCAATAAATAGTCGGTTAATGGTACGGTGCCGATCCGGTTTTCAGCTATTTTTGATTCACGGTAAACATCTGCTCCCATAGCGTTAAAAGGCCCGGGAACACTGAGGCTTCCCATTACAGGTCGGAGTACCCTGACCAGCTTCAGGGTGTCGCGGTAAATGGAATCGCCACCCTTCACCTCCGCCACAACGGTATCAGGGTAATAATACATAGCCTTGAATACCAGTTTTACCTTTCCTTTATGAAATTCGTACAGGGTGCTGTCTTTATTGATTTTGTCGATTTTCGGGGATGCCAGCTTCCCTGTGGATGCCAGGTACATTTTTGTGTATGGCATTTTCGGGGTGACATCTACCTTTAACAGTCCGTAACTCGGCACCATACGGAATTTAGCGGATTTTTCCTTTGGGTTGCCAATGAAAATATTTGTTTTCAGGGTGTCGTATTTAGGCAATGCAAGCGATATTTCATATTTCCCGCCAGGAAATTTCGTGAATTCATAGGGGGTTCTTTTTCGTTTCAAACTGAAATCCTCAAGTCCGGCAATCGATATAACGGCACTGTCGGGATAGGTCAGTAATGAAAAATCAGCAAATTGCGGGACAAAGACCCGTGGAGCCGTGACCTTGTAGCAATGGGAGGATTTAGTATAGATCGTATCAAACTCGAGGCGCGTTTTCTCAAAGTCGGAAGACCATACAGTAAGGATTTGTCCCCTGGGCTTCAGGTACAAAAAGTATCTTTTTTCATTTGCAAACCGGTTATCGATCCAGGTTATTGAATCGGTTGACCGGAAATTGAGCTTTAAATCGGTATTGTTCTGATCGAGTTCGAAAACAAACTTAGCCTCCTTTTCATAAATAACCTGGGGATATTCGCATGGCGTCATCGTGGTGCATTCAAGCCTGGTAGCTGGCGAAACTTTAAAAACCCGGATATCCCCCTTCTTGCATTCGGGGAATTTATATTCAATTTTTGATCCGTAAACCTCCCCGAAGCCAATTTTTGTAAAGAGGGTGTCGGTCGGGTTGCTGAGATAGGCGGTGAGAATCTGGGTGCCTTCGCTGACCTGCAACACATGAAGGTAGGTCCTTGCGGTTGTTTGATCGGAGTATTTGTGATAATTGGCAGTATCATAGGGAATGGTTTCAAGAAGCTTCCTGTTTGACTTGAATTTAAGGACGTCCTTGGATTCAAAAATCAACAACGGGCCTTCTGCCGGACCATTTACTATTTTAAATTTCCGGATGGCATCGGCAAGTTCCTGATCCGGCTGTATCCTGACAACGTTGGCTTTATATTGGGCAAAAACACTGTGGGCCAGGAGGGCAATGAACAGGAGGAGAACAATTTTTCTTTTCATAAGATTCGACAGAGTTGAAATTAATACCGGTCTTTAGGTTCAATATCCACAGAATATATCCCGAAGCGGTTGACAGGTTGCCAGGCCCTGAGGTGAATGATCGGGTTTACATCGGTTTGATTCCTGAATTGAATGAGCAGGAATACATAACCAATGTCATTGTAATAACTTGAATTCCAGAATTGTTTTACCGAAACCCCGTAATAATCGTTGTAGGTGTCGTGCTTGACAATCATAATGGAGTCAAACTTTATGTTGATATATTCATTTCGCTTGAATACCATTGCGAGACTTTTAAAATATTCCTCTTTCGTCTGGACCTTATAGACAATGCTCGGGGGGAGTTCAAAAGTGGGTTTATTCATGCTTGTCAGCACTTTCCCTGTAATAATCAGTGCATCATTGCTGAACATCAGCCTGAGATAACTTGTGTCTTTCCTGTTATAGGCCGTTCTGAAGTTCTCCATGAATGTTTTAATGATCGACAACCGGTCGTTATCAATCTGGGCCGTAATATTGGAGATTTTATATATCAGGGCATCATTCGAAAACAACATATCGGTTACAGCACCGCTGTTGTCAAAATCAAGAATTATCTGGTGCACTGCATTTTTCAGGTCAATAATCGGAATATTCCTTAATTCATACCCCCTTCCATCGGCCAGCATGAGACCTTCGCACACCAGGGTATCGACTTTGCAGCGGAAGGAGTTTGATTTGAAAATCGTATCCAGGTTTTTCCTGGCTTCGGGGGATATGGAAACCGTTGCGTAGGTGATTTTTTTATTCGTCGAATAAAAGGCCCTGCTGATGGCATAGAAAAACTGCGAAACGTTCGTCTGAATTTTTTTTGCAGCTGCAGGATCATCCTTGATATTAACTTTAATAGCAGTCCTGAATGGCTGCTGGGACAGCGCGTTGCCCAAAAAAGTGACCATGATGATTCCGGTCATCAACAGTCTTATTGATTTGATATCCATATTTTATTGATGTTTTTCGTTTCTAACTCGAAATGTCTCCCGGCGTTCACAGTTTTAAACACACGCCGACTGCCGCTTTTTTCTTTATCAAGTATTGACAATATGGCTTTTGTCTGGGTATCATATACTACCAGGTAGGCATACTGGGGACAATCAAATTTATTTTTCTTATCGTAGAAAATTATTTTTCCCTCATTTTGCAACGAGTAGAGGAAGATGATCATGTTCTGGTAATCCGTGATGTTCCTCATCTGGTTGATTGTTAAGGAATCAAGACTGGTCTGTACCAGGCTTTCACAGGGGAGTGCATCAGAAATGGAGGCCGGAGAGTCGTGCGGTTTTGGTTTTCGCAGGACATCGGATGCCGGATTTGATATTGGTTTCGAATCTGGCTTTGGTGGTGTTTTTATTTTCGGGGGATTTTCCTTGACCGTTATCCTGGAATTTATATCATTCACAGTGGCCTTGGGAATATAGGCATAGCAGGAGGTTTTTGCGGGATCGCCGGCTGCCGTCGAATAAAAAATTACTGACTTCCGGACTGTTTCCCTGAATTTTCCCTCCTCCTTAAAGACCTTGAAAATATCATCCAGCAGGTTCTGGCAGGCCGCCTGTTTTGCTTTGCCGGGATCTTTATCGGTACAAACCGCCCAAAAGTTGTCTGCATTATTTTTGATCTTCTTTAACATCTCATCTTTTGCCTTCCCGGACTGGCCATTTACAGGGAGGGGTTGCATAATCATCAACCCAAGAACAACCATCACAATTACCTGAATCACCTTCGGAAAGAGGATTGTTCTGTCAATCGGAAGTCGAGCAGCTGCTTGTAATTTCATTTCTTTTTATTGTTAATGATTTTCTGAATCTGTTTCCCGAATTTATACCTGGCATGTTCATTTGAATTCATAGCCTCAGCGATGCTGATATATGCAAGGAACCTGACATTTATGGGGTTGCCGATAAAGTCCGTTTTGGAAGGATCGGTAATGATTTCCAGTGAATGGTAATAATTGAGATCTGGCTGGTAAAAAATCAATTGCCCCTCGAGCTGGTCGTCATTTCTTTCGGTACAATAGAAGTATAGCTGGTGCGATGCTGCAAAGAATTCCACGAGTGCGTTTAAATCCAGGTGGTAGTTGCCTGTTCTGTTCCCGTACTTGATGTGCGTCAATGAAAGCTGATAAAGCTTTTTTCCCTTTTCGGGGTCTAAAAACAGGTTGGCAAGCAGCTGGTTTTTTTTTGCAGCCGGAGTTTTGAAATTTACATTGTTCTGGAAATACTCCTTTTGCCTGAAGTCGGGTATGAATGAAAACGGGAGAACGGAGCCAACCTGCTTATGATCTGTAAGACAGCCGGCCGGAACCTCCCGGTTCCTGCTTAATTCAGTGAGGTCTGTTTCGACAAGGTCGTCCAGTTCTTTCTTATCCATGCCGGTGATTAGGAATACATTCGCGGGAAACTGGGCAAACAGCGTGTCCCTGCCGGGATGTATCAGCCCGACGTTGTAATACTGGGTTCCATTCCTGAGAAAAACCGAGCAGGTATCGTTGGTAAAAAACCGGGCCAGCTGGTCGGACGGATGGGATACCGAAATGGCTGAGTCGTGGTAGCCTATCCTGATATTCTCTTCGCTGAGATAACTTTGCACTCTTTCGGGTTTCTGCAGCATCACCTCCAGGAAGGTCCTTTCAAGGAATCTCTTAATCCCGGGATGAAGGAATCCATTATCGGTGATGTTCAGCCCGATATGGACAAAAACAGTGTCTTCGGAGCAGGAGGCAACCAGGTATTTATTGTTCCCCCGCTGCAGAAGTGTATAACCCCGGGATAATAGCTCCTTCTGATTGGGTTTGGGAAGAAGGCCGAAGACAGCAGATAATTTCCCGGACTGAAAGTTCTGGGCGCTAAGTGAACAGGATCCTGTAATGAAGAGGATCCAAAAAAAACTTCTTTGGAAAAAATCAGATTTGTTCACTTTAACGCAGTTATATCCTTATTCAGAAAACAACTTCAGCCAGCCACCGGGGCTTCCCGGGTTGGCGGCAGTTAATGGTTTGATTCAATGTTGAACACCTGGTAGATAATCATATTGTCAGAAAAATAACATTCAATCCTGTAAGTTCCGGGAATAAATTTAGGGATGGCGATCTTCTTCAGCTCAATCGGTCCATTCCTTCCCTTTTTACAGGCAAAGTATTCATAGTAGGCAGTATTACCGTGGGTTACCTCGGTTTTATTTTCGATTTGCACGTTATTCGGATCAAATACTTTGATCTGAAGTTCTTTCCCGGTTGTATCAGCGCTGTAAAAGGCTATGCTTGGGATAATCGTACAGGTGTCATTCCGGAAAAACCGTTTAATGGTAACCATGTTCCTGAAAACAGTGGTGTCTTCAAGGGTAACCAGTGGAGAAGGTGGAGGAGGTCCCGGGGAATGTTTCACCTTATGCAGTGAAACAAAAGCCAGGAGTATCCCGACCACTGCGAGTAGTATGCCTCCCAGGCGCAGCATGGTTTTCAGCTTTTCATTTTCTTTCTTAAGCTTATGACTGTTCTCCTCCGGCTGCGGACTGCCTTGGCTCTTTTCTGCCCATAATTTCTTTTGAGCCTGGTATTCGGTTACTATCTTCTGATATTGATCATCCTTTTGCCTGATGATTTTTTCATGCTGTTCTGTTAACCTGTTGATCTCCTGGTTTTTTTCATTTTTCTCACCGGCCAGTTCCCTGTTAAGGTCCCTGATGGCAGTATCCTTCTGTTCGGTCGCTTTATGAGCGTCGGCCAGGGCAGTTTCATGCTGTTTCCTGATATTTTCCATCTCCCTCTTCAATGCCTTCTTCTCTTCTTCCTTTTCCTCCTCCTTCTTTCTCAGGGCCTCTGCCTTGACCTTTTCAAATTCATCCAGTTTTTTATTCAGGTTTTTCTGATCTTCACTTCGCTTCTTCAGATCTTCATTAAGGGCTGTAAGCTGGCCATTTAACTGCACCGTTTTCTTGCCCATATCGTCAACCTGGAACTTGAGTTTTGTCCTGGCAATCCGCTCGCTTTGAAGGTTGGTCAGCAGCTGGCTGTTCTCGTTCTCAAACTTTGCATTTTTTTCAATTAATTTCTCATTCTCTATTCTCAGCTGGATTATGTCATAGATAATATGGACACCGTTTTTCCTGGCAACCCTGTAATGTTCAATGTCGGCATCCTGGTAAAATTTCAGGGCTTCGTAAAGCTCATCGGTCCCGTAACAATTGACATTTTCCCTGCCAAATTCCGAATCAATAACAGTTTTAATACGGAAATCGGGTTTGAAAAAGATGTCTCCCAGGAAGATAACGAGTTGCTGGGTGTCTACTTTTTTAAAGTACTTTTTTGAGTCTTCTATAAAAAATTTGCATTTCTCCAATACTGAACTGATGTGGTTTTTGGTCTTCCTCTCGATTTCCGCTTTATTCAGGGCCACAGCCCCGTTCCTGTCGGAAATGGTTACATTGATCCGCACATTTTCAACATTTCTAAGCTGCTGTACATACTCGTCGGCATTGAAAAGCTGGTGCTGGAAGTCAATTTCATAGCTTTGGGAATAGACATTCACATAGCTTTCGAGGCTGTCAAAAATGGTGCTGACAATGGCATATTCATAGGGATCGTTGCCGAGATTTTTGAAGGTCTTCTCTTCAACGATTGTAAACAGGTCATAGACGATCTCTACTGCTTTGCTGCCATCAGGTCTTTCGTCATCTTCATCCTTCCGGGCTGTATTTGGCGCCTCTGGGATTGAAAGCACCGAAAGGTTCAGATTTTTGTTCAGTGCATCGATGAGAATGATCTGTTTATTGCCAAAATCGACATCCTGATCTGAAAAACTGTTCTTGAAAAAGTTGCAAAAGAGTTCGGTAAATGGTAGTTCATATGATTGAAGTTCAACCTCCTCATGTTCAAACAACATTAAAAACTGGTGGATTGCCGGGCTGCCATATTTAAGGAGTTCATCGGAAAAGGAGATATACAGGGGAATTTTCTGGGAGATGGCTTTTGAAAGAGGGTGAAACAGTCCGACAATGGTCTCCATGATCCGGGCACCTTTAAGGATTTCCAGGTAGGTGCTGTCCTTCCCGTTGAAGTAGAGTTTCTCGTTATTGGAGATCTTCGTAAACGGATCGCCGCAGAAAAAGGGATCGTTGCTGAATATCCGTTTTTTAAACCGGGAACCATATTTGACCTGTTTTGATGTTTCATCCAGGTGAAAATAGAGCCAGAACCGGTCTTCGGAAACAGGTTTGAGAATATGGATTTTTCCGTCAGCAATGGCAGCGCCTGCAATAAAATCAGAGTTTACGTAAAGTATTATCGAATCCATATCTAATCATTAAAAACTTGTGGTATGATAACCTGGTTCAAGTAGGTGAGTCCCTCGGCAATAAAGAAGGGGAACCTGTATTCAAATTTCTGTGTTTCCCTGAGTTGGGTCTGGGCCTTCTTCCACTCCGAATCATTTCCCAGGTAGGCAGTCAGAAGGCTTTTCATATCAGTGACTTTTTCCTTCAGGGTATTGATGTTTTTAACCATGTTTGATTTGATGCTGACAAAATCATGGAATACCTTCAGGAACTCATTGAAATTCTGAAACTCATCGGGGTAAATGACCATGTTGGGATCGATGAAATATTCCGGCACCAGTGTATCATCGGGGTTAAAGGCTATCTTTTCCCCGTTTATCAGGATCTGTATGCCCCGTTCGCCAAAGATATCTGATGTGTGCCGCAGGTTTTCCTCAATAATGAGACGCGAATTCTGGTTGGCGACTAAACCTATGGCAACCTCCGACTTGTTATCGGTCAGAACATCAATACGCTGTGTAAGCATTATGTTTTCAAAACCGGCGCCTAATCCCTTCCTGAAGGATTCGACAAAATAGTCCTCCTTGGCCTGTTTCCCAGGAAAGGTATCGAGCCAGAAGAACAGCCTGCCGCCTTTCCCGAAGATCAGGAGGTCGACGATCGAAATTTTGCCAAGGTTCTTCTCATCTTTCATCGCTTTGGCAACAAGCATCCCGGTGTAGTATAACAGCAGTCCGGTGACAAATGCCGGGATGGTGAAAATAAACTGGGCCCGCTGACCGATGAAAGTGTAGAATGAGTTAAACTGGTCGTCTTCCAGCTGATCGAAAATACTGTTGAGATAGAAAGGTGCGTTTTCCTTCTTGCGTGGATCGAGCAAATCACCGATACCCTGCACGTTGATACCGAATTCCCTGTGTTTTGTCTCATAAAAGTCAAAAAGGGCCTTCCTGAAATGCGATGAGGTGATGATCGCGTCGTAATAGACGCCTGCTGCAATACGTATCGAACCCTGTTTCAACAACTTAAAATTGATGTTTTGCCCGTCATTTACCTTGGCCAGGATCAGCACATCGCTGGTGGTTCCGCCAATATCGAGCCCTAAGAAGAGTTTGTTTTCCGTGAGCCCGGCCTCCTGTTTGCCAAGTGCATAACGGCAGACAGCTTCCGACTCGGTTATGGGTTCTTCAACCCTGACAGGCACCCTTGAATCCCTGATCCTGACCGGGGTGATTTCGCTCAGTTGCTTAAAGATCAGTTTGTATTGCGACAGGTCGAATTCGGAAAGCGCTCCCGGGTAAGACCACCTGAGCTCAACGGGGATACACCTGTGCTCGACATGATTATACAGATCCGCGCAGATCTGGAGCCAGATGGTCTTTAAAAAGGCTGCCTTTCTCTGCCTCCCGATTTCATCCGAGAGCCACTTCATATTGTAGTGGAGTTTGCCGGCCTGGGTGACGATGTTGTAACGGTCCATCCGGTCAACCTGGATGTTCATCTCATTCACCGGGACACCACCGATCAATTCATCAGCCAGGTCCCTGCCGGCAATGGCAAGGGGATGATGCTCATGGAGCCATGATTTGATCTGGCCCCTGAATCCCTCCTCGTTCTGGAAAAAGAGCAGTTCGTGGTTATAGGCCGGCGATTCAATATTCACATTGTCAAAGCCCACCAGTGCCAGTCGCCGGTTGGAGAAAGTGACCGGGAAGGTGCTTTTTTCATCGACCGAATAATAGGCACATGTATTGTTGCTGCCGAAATCAATCCCGACGATCGCTTTGCTGAGTGCGGTATCATCATTGGTCCTGTCAATCAGGTTATTCCCCTCTTTAAGGATCAGGTAGCCGGCGACTTTGTCGTTTCTCCTTATTTCAAGCCCGGCGACGGGCTTGTTGGATTCCAGTATCTCATATACCGGTATCGATTCCTGTCCGACGGGTCTGACAATCAGGTCGGTCTTGAGGTTGAGGGCGGTTTTATCACGTTCATCACTGTTGTGGTAAAGAACTCCTATATCTTCGATCTCCAGAAGGCCGCCTGGTTTGCTGACATTGCCGGCAACCATGTTTGATTTTTGTTTGAAGAAAGGGATGAACTTAAGCCCGGCACTGTTGGATGGGTATTCAGAATACACATAATAGGCCGACCAGTTATCGGAGGTGAAGTTGGGCCATAGGAAGATGTTTTTATTTCCCTCCTCAAGTATGATTTTATATTCCTTTGCATTGAGTTCGACACGCTCCCCGTCGATTTCAACAAACAGGTTCACCTCGAGGTGAAACTGATCGTTGATGGTGGCCGACAGCTTAAAGTGCTGGCTTCCCTCCAAAAGTGTTTTCATCCTGTTACGGAACAATTTGATTCCCATCATGCTCAACGGAAGAGCGAAGTAAAGGAACTCCCCGGGTCCGAATTTCTGCTTTTTTGTATTCGGCACCCTGAGGTAAAATACCGGGGAATTCTCGAGTTTCTGACGCGGGTAATCATGCGGGGTATACCAGCCAACAAGGGTGTCGTTATTATTCAGGATGGACTGAAGGTCGCGGATGTCATATTCGAGGTTTTCCTCATCCGGGGGAAACATTGTTAGGGATCCGTCTTTCCTAACAAATACCTTTTGTTCGCTGAAAAGCAACCCGTCAAATGGGTATTCGACATTCGAATATTTTGTAAAGGGGCCTGTGTCGCGGAGCGCTGGAAATTGTTTTTTTAATTCGTCGGTCCAGTTCTTTATATACCCTTTCAACCCGCTCAGTTTCATCTGGACATTGCCCTTTCTCTGGGAGTTGATATTCCGTTCAAAACCTGAAAGATTCTGCTCACTGATATTTTTAAGAAACAGGTAAAGTTTCTGAACTTTATCAAAATCATTCTGAAGGTACAGCATTGGCTCCTCGAATTTCCCGTCGCGGTACCATTTGACATCGGAAATGTTATCGAGCTGGGTATAGTCGACCCCGGTGAAGACAATCGTATATGGCGAGGTGGCGCCGATCAGCTGGTTCTTGTAATAGATCAGCTGCAGGTAGGGCATTTCACCCGGGTTGGAGGCGAGCCTTTTCTGGTTTGACCAGAGATCTTTGTCTTCCTGGAGCATCCTTCCGAAAGCACCTGTAATATCATATAAATCGGTACCCTCCGTATCCAATATTACCGGGTTTGAAAAATGGATCCTGTCCTGGTACAGGGCAAGAAGGGCGATCAATCCCTTCCATTCGCTGACAAGAACTTTGAAATAGTCCATCAGTCCGCTTGTCTGGATATTCGGATCGAGGCTGTTGATATATTCAAAGGCGAACCAGAAAAGTTTGGCACGTGCCCACGCGCTCGGGACCCCTGAAATCAATGAGTTGAGCACGTCGGAATTGATCCGCTCGGGGATGAACCCTGTTTCGATACCTAAAATGTAGGGTTGAATCTCCCCCTCCTGGAATTTATGCCATTTCCCGGTCTCTCCTGATTTTTCGGTATAGGTACTTTTAATTAACAACGCATTCTGAGGCATAATTGAGAGCTTTTATGGTTATTTAAAATTTGTATAAACTGCACAGGGCATCATAGGTGCGCTTGATCAGTTTTTCGCACCTGTTGGTAATGCTTTCAGGGTCTTTGGTTTTCATGAATTCATTTTTAAAGGCGGTGAAAAGCCGGTCGCTGCCGCTGCCGAAGGTCAATGATTTGGAAAAACTGTGGGTGGCAAGATCACTTTTTTTCTGGAAGAGGGTGTCGTTAAAATCGAAGGATTCAAACTCTTTTCTCTTGCCTGAACTGAACAGATCGGGGTGGAAAAGGAACTTGTCGCCACCATGAGCCGACCGGTTCAACTGCCTGAGCCATCCGTCGGTAATGTCGTTCGACCCGATTTTAAAGTGGAACAGGTTCAGGTACTTCTTCAGGTTGTCGATCTCCTCCTTGTCAATGTCGTTATAGCCTGAAATCCCTACCTGGCTAAGGTTCCCGTTCTGGGCTTGCTGAAAAAAATCATAGTTGTCAAGCAGGGCCAGGTATGACATGGCCACCAGGATGCCGAACTTCTTGGCAAACAGATCTTTATTTTTTGTTCCGATAAAGTCGGAAAATGTCAGCTTCCCGCTTTCATCGATTGTTCTGTAGAGGTAATCAAGGGTGTTTTCCTTTTTAAGCGTTTCCAGCTCCTCCTCGGGAAGGTTAAAGAAATCATAGGCCGCCATGGCCGCAAAAAGCTCGATATAGTGGGAGTCGTTCTCCTGGTCTTTCCCGCCGGTGATTGTCTGGGTTTTGTTCCTGGAGGGTTCCCACTGGATGGAACCGGTGCCTAACATGTAGAACCGCTGGTAGGTTTTTTTTACTGTGTGGTCGAACTCGTAGAACATCATTGCCGCCTGCGAATTCATGGCAAACTTGTCGGAAGTGGCAATCACCTTTTGGGAGGCCAGGTCCCCTTCATTCGGAAAGGAGAAATAGGAGGTCAGCAGGATGGCACCGAAGTATGTGTTTTTTTCGATGTTGACGGCAGTTGAAACGATATTTGCAGCCTTAATAAGCGCCTTCGGGATGATGGGGATTGAGGAGGCCCCTGTTCCTCCGAATACTGAACCGAAAATGAAGACACGCGGCTTTTCCCCGCCGGTAGAGGCATTCACCAGTGCCTGGATGAAATCGTTCAGTCCTTTGTCGCTTTTTGCATTCTCAACGATGGCATGGTACATCAGCAGGGAGCCGAGGTGCGTTTGTGCGCGGTAACCGTGCTTGAGGTCGAACTGCCGGACCTGTTTGGTCAATACAAGGTCGGCAACATCGGTCTTTTGCTTATCCTCACTTTTTGCCTCATCGTAATGAAACAGTTTTTCGAAATTATTGGTGTCTGTTTTAAAGTAATTGGGGCTGAATGTATAGTCCTTTATATTGGCTGTGAACAGCGAGTCCTTGAGGGAAAAGCGGGTTTTATTCACCCCTTTGGTCTTCAGGTAACACTCCTGCAATTCTTTAAACCGCTTAAAGTTCCCGTTCTCCTTGTCTGTGTCCAGGGCAAGAAGGTGGATATCGGTTTCATCAAACAACCCCATGGCGCACAAATGAATGAACGATTCGATACATCGCATTCCGGTCCCGCCAATTCCAATGACGAAAAGTGATTTTGGCATAATACTATCAATATAAATGGTGAATTTTCCCTTCTGATTTTATTTCATCCTGCCAAGGATGCTACCGTATTTGGATTTCCGGAAGAACTTCATGATCAGGAAGCCAGCAACTCCGTATAGAACTACAATGATCAAGCAGGAGATGGCGATGCAGGTCCTGAACCTGCTTTGAAAAGCGATATTCCTGATCCTGTCGGTTTCAACGAAATTCTCGTAGAGGAAAAAACCGATGAAGGATACGGCCCAGATGATGATGAACATGATCCGCCGGATGATAAAGGAATGATCCTGGGCTCCCCCCTGGTAAGCAATCATTTTTGCAACCAGGATGGAAAGACCGACACAGAGGAGTGCCACAACAATTGCAAAAATATAGGTATTTACAATAAGGCTGTTAACCTGCTGAAGGGTGTTGATGTAATCGTGTCTCATAGGGGTGAGTTATTGGTTAATTATCAAATGGCGGAGTCTTTATATAAACGGTATAGATAACACCCCGGTTCACATTGACAGGGTTGACGGCGGGGTCTTTTATGAGCTGCTTGATACTTTCATAAACCGAGATATTGACCTTTTTGGGGTCCCACATCGACTGCCATTTAAAACAGTCAAAACCGGCTGATCGCTGGTCAAACAAATCTGAGGCCCTGTTGACGACAACATCGACTTTAAAGAGGTTCTCTTTTTCAGGATCCTGGCCTTTTTTATTCAGCATGTCACCATTAAAATTCGGGTGAATTTTCACGGTCACCTCACCCGTTTTGGCAAAACACTCCTTGTCCATTTTGAGTATTTCCGGGAGTTCCCTGAACGATTCCGCTGCCGGGTGTTTATCCCGTGTCTGCACCGAATCTTCAAACTGCCTGAATTCGTTATAAACGTCGGAAACCCTGATATCCACATCTCCGACACTGAAATATTCAAGTCCTTTTGTATTCACAAAGATCCCCCTGAAGAGAAAATCGCCCCCGGGAATCTCCTTTCCTGTCGCCGAATCGGCCGCATACCTGATATACTGGGAGATATCGGGCCAGCCGATCTGGTACTCCTGGAATTCATAATTGTAACCCTTTTTATACGACATTTCATTTACCGAAAGAACCGGGTTCGCCCTGGGTTGCTTCAGGCTGGCATAATTGGTTCCCACTTTGATCTCGGGGTTTACCAGTTTGAACATTTTTATCTCAGGGAATGATGACAGGTCAACCAGGTTGGCAATCCTTGCTGCGAAGTTGTTTTGCGCCCTGGCATCCGTAAAAAGGAAGTAGAACCTCCGTTTTTCGAATTTGTTACGCTCTTTGTAGGGTTCTACATATATGACAATTTCAAAGCCTTTTGAAAGCCAGAGTTTGAAGTCATTTAAAAGATAGGGAAGGTCGGTCCTCTCCCCTTCCGGTTTTGTAAGGTACTCTCCGTCGGTCAGGAGCAATGCCTGGTGATTCCCCGTGGCGATCCGGTGCACGGCACCGATCAGATCCGAATAGGGGACTTCGGTGATATCGTTCATCAGGAAATTAATGCTGTCCTGGTTAGCGGTAACCCTGGCGATTTCATTTCCCTTTATGGACCATAATACCGGGTTGCAGCCTGAAAGATTGGTTCTGAATTTCGCGAAAAATGATGAGTTTTTAACAGCTTCCGCGATACAGGTTGAATAGTCGACAAAAAGATCAACATTGTCAACCGGCAGTGGCCGACCGGTGTTGGAAATTATTGCATGAAAATCGGAAATCCTGTCGGGGTTGCGGATGTAATCCTTCTTACTGCAACTGAAAACCAGGGGGGCAAACAACAAGAAAAATCCAATCCTATTTTTCCTGAAAAAAGCACAAATCAAGGTGACTTGTTTCCCAACTGAATTTTCCATAATCTGTAATTAAAACTATTTCATAAAACAGGACCTTCAGAATTCAAAGCGCAACTTTACTCTATATTTATAACAAGGAACTTATCCTGATGATATGGTAATTGAATGAGCCAAAGATAAAAATATTATTACAATTTCATAAGTTTAAGATTTAATTGCCGGCTTTTTTTGCGAAGACATAAATCTGTTGTTCTGAGACGGATAAACTTCCTTCCATTCGGGTTTTCTGTTACCCGTTTATCCTTACCTGTCTGTTTCATTGAAATATGGCCACCCGATCATGAGGATTGATTAAAAGATGGGATGATCGTCAAAAATCTTCAGGGCGAGGCCAATTTGCTCTGTTTATCCGGTATTCGTACATTTGCATTGCAACCTGGCAAATATTTTGGCGCTGAGGTTGCCTGTAATTGCAGCACAGGCAGTAAGGTTGGCTAAATCACAACGAGCCTGCAGCGTTTCAGATTATATAACAGAAGATTTTACCTGAAGCGGTGATGCTTTTGATATGATAATTGACACCATTGGCAAAAGTCATTTGCCATTCTTTGCTGAAAAAGGCAACAAAAAAAGTGTTGCAACAGCTCTAACTTATATATTATTAACATGTCCAATGAATTATAAATCTACTGTTATGGAAAATAAAAAGAAAAAACTGATCAGATTCGGTGAAGTTGTGGAGGGATACGACATCCCGGTATTAAACGAGCGTGAAATACGGGCGGCCGCAGGCATCCTGTTCCTGGCAACCTACACATCATTATTGTTCATCCTGTTCAAGCAGAACTTCATCCCGATCAAGTATGTGATAACCATTTTCCTGGTGGATTTCCTGGTACGGGTTTTTATAAATCCCGCCTTTTCGCCCACCCTGATTTTCGCACGGTTGATCGTCCGGAACCAGACCCCTGAATATGTAGGAGCCGCCCAGAAAAAATTCGCCTGGATCATTGGTGTCGTGCTGGCGGCAACCATGTTCGTCTTCTTTATCATTGTAAATGCTTATAGCGCGATAACCGGCATCATATGCCTCATTTGCCTCATATTCCTTTTCTTTGAATCGGTTTTTGGCATTTGCCTTGGATGCAAGTTTTATCCCCTCTTTTTTAAAAATAAAGTGCAATACTGCCCGGGCGAAGTTTGTGATGTAAAACAAAAACAGGATATTCAGAAAACCTCTGCAGGCCAGATCCTGGTCTTGCTGGCATTTGTTGTGTTCATCATTCTTATGGCGTATGCAATGAATACCAGGTTCAGTGAAAAACCTCATGACCTTTTTGGGAGTAAGGGGGTGGAACAAACCAGGTAAGGGATATTTGATCAATCACAATCATACCTGAAACGATCAGGAAGTCTTCATTTGAATTTACCTAAATTTACTGTATTGCCAGCCGATGCCAGGGCAAGACTGTACAACCAAGGAGCTGAAAGCCAGCAGTGTTTAAAATCATTGTAAACTGGGGGTTCAGGTACAACAATTGTTTGGTTATGAACAAGGATGGTGAAAGTGTCACCCTTGCGTTTAACAATAAAAATTTTGGTTCATGGTGAATAAGTTAATTGATGATGTACATTGGAAGGCTTACCGGGACTGAATATGATTAGCAGCATCCATGAATTCCTTTCTTACCACGTTTTTTCTTTCATCGGAAACTTCCCTGAAAAACATTGCGCAGGATGATTCCTTACTCATGTAGCCTATCATTTCTGTGAGACTTGCCTTATAAGACTCCTGCAATACGATCTTCTGATGGCCGCCAGATGGCAGTAATCCCGACTTTCCAATGATAATTGCGGCCCGTACGATATGGGCCAGGGGAACAGGGAATTCAGCAAAAGCCAGGGATTCTTCAACAAGCCCGGAATTCTTGCTATATGAAAGCATAAAACCGTCTTGGAATGTCATTGCTCCCAGCCAGGCTGAACCAACGTTTTGTTCCATGAAGGTTTTGATTTCAGTAATTTCCGGTCCATAAGGAACCCTGAAAGTGAAAAGTTTCCCGGCAGGATAAAAATTCATATTCCATTCGGATTTGACCGGTTCTTCAACATCCACAAGTATGTTTTCAAGCCTTTTGACAGCACCTGTGATTTTCAAAAAGATCCTGCTCCTGTAAAATCCATCATTTACCAGATATTCATTCCGAAGGATTCCTTTGAGGTCGCAATTGAAGTACCTGGTTGAACTTTCCCGATTTCCTTCCAGCCAGGTTTCCAGTTCACAGGAGCGGGTACTCCATTTTACCCGGTGCACGATGTCGCTTGTAAGATCCAACAGGTATTCTGCGATGGTTGTATCCCCATCGAGCCGGATGCTTTTTTCATCCAATACCCCGAAGTTGAGGTACATTGGGAATTCATGACCGTCAAACACTACAAATTTTGTTTCCATACGATATAAGTTTAAATGGTTAAACATTATCGCATCATAAAACAAGCGGAAACTGAAGGGGAAGGGGGGAAATAAAAAAACGAACCCTTTTGATCCTTACGATCCACATCGTTTTACCACCGTGGCGTCCGAGACTCGGTTGGTACCCACTGAAGGGTTCTTGATGCAGGCGCAAAGATACGATAGGTTATACGGGATTCGACATCCTGTTTAGAATATATCTGGTTAAAAGTTATAATAGCCCCTTGGGAAAGTCACGCCGAACAAGATTATGAGATGTTATTGGGTCTTTACGATTAAAAACAAAGGCGGAAGGAACGACCTCCGCCTATTGTTGCTTTACTTATACCACGGTATACGCCATTTATTACCAGCCTCACAGCTGGAACTTGATGCCGAATGACGGGAAAATTGAAATTCCGTCATAATAGGTTTTGCCGTAAATGTAGTTGAAACTTTCCCCATTGGCATTCTGCCTGTTCAGTATGTCTACAATATCAACAAATGCTGTCAGTCCCAGTTGCCTGATCCGGAACCGGTAGTCTGCCCGGATGTCAAGGCTGATAAAGTCGGGCAACCGTCTCCTGTTCTGCCCGGTGATCTCCTCTGAATAACGGATGTTGGAGGTTGTATTGAAAATGTTGCTGTGTACGATGTATTCATTGGTTGGTTTGCCTGTGGCATAACGGAACTTGGCCGACAGTATCCAGTGTTTACCGGGCTGGCAAATATAAAACGTGAAAAAGTCAAACTATGTCGCTGAGACTTTGGGAGAATATAAATATTTCATTCTTCCTGAAACGGAGTTCACCTTTGTAAATCAACAACTTACGTCGTTTCAGATCAAATATCAGTCAATAAACCAGAAATCAAACAAATCAACAATCACTTTGTCTATAATTTTCAATGTGTTATCTTTTACCATTATTGGTTAAGGTGAAAAACTGGTGGTTTCTAATGATCCTGGGTCATTCTGCTAAAAGTTCTACCCACGCTTCCCAAATCATGACCATCGCCAGAGTATCCAGTTCGCAGTATTTCAAGAGTGCATCCCGGAGCATTTGGCGTTGCTCCATTGGAACATGACCAAATTGAAGTTTTGCATAAGCTGTCATTGCAGCACCACCTTCTGCGACTTCATCAAAACCTTCAACCACTGAATCCAACTGATCGGCATCCACATCGTCAAAAACAGCAGGTAAAGACTTGTATGGATTGAAATGATCAGAAGATTCAAGCCATGTCTTATTGATGAAGTTTAAACTTGGCATTTTAGGGGTGCCATAAATTGGCTGTCCGTACTTGTTTTGAAGATACTTTGAAGCCTGAATGGTGGCCGGTAATATGTATTTCAATGAGTTTGACCCACCAGCAGCAGGGGGATAATAGTACGAAGTCACAAGTTTATAGAGATCAACCATATCCCTCTCACCAATCTCCTTGCCATTTTTATTCTGCCGGTGTGTAATTGATTTGATGAAAGTCAATAATTCGTCTCTGTCGGGGATAACATCGGTGTCGGTATTCAACTGATCATATATATCATTAAGGACGGTATTCTCATGGTTATGATACCTGAAGATGGTCCCGTTATCTTTTTCGAGTTCCTTTTTCAAAGCCCTGACGAAGTTATAGTTCGGAAATTCTCCCGGCTCAAATGAAATGTATTGTCCCTTGTGGATAATTGTGTGATCATCATTTACAATATGATGGGAAAATTGGAACGCAATCTGTTCGTAGGGTCTTCTGTTCACATGAAAGGGAATAGCCACCCGTGATGTTTCAAAATCGATGAAATGTAGTGGGTAAGTCCATGAATCCATCTCGATTTTTAAACAAGGAAGATCAAGATAAACAGTCTTGTCCTTATTTCTGGATTTTTCGATCTGCAATAATCTTCGTTCCAATGGAGACAAACCGATATATTCTGTGTTATTTTCCGCATTGGAGATCAGCATATCCTTAGTGACAGATTCCAAGAGATAAACCCCGGAATCAATCAGACCTTGCATTCCACGGAAATATTGTGCCCATAAATCAAGTACCAGGGGCTTTTTGAGTTCACTTGCACTTAACCCAGTCTCAGCCAGCCAACATTCCTTAAATCCGTTTTTCAGTTTTCCGATTTTGTCTTGTTCTGAGGTTGTTTTAAACTGACACTTTTTACACCTGGTGCCGATGGGAACGTTCATCTTTTCATCCGCATCGTATTTTTCACTTAACAGGTTGATATAATCCTTAAAGTTTATGTTATTGGCTACTTCCGTATCGACAGGATTCTCCCATATCCATTTTACCTCCTCATCAACTGGAACACGAATCAATATCTCCTCCCCTAACTGGCTTCGATTCAGACCATTTTTGACTTCAACTGATCCCCTGTCACCGGTTTTAACAATTTTGAAAAACTGGTTCAACCCGTCAACAGTCGCAACAGTATCCTTATTGGCCATCATCAGGAATGAATTGATCTTAAAGCCTGGATAGAGTTTGAACAATACATATTTTTGAAAGGCTACATCGTACAAATATGATTTCCACTTGCTATTTATCCCAATTGGGGCATCGGAATTTCTTTTATAACTGAAGAACCGGTCAGTGGAACTATATGATTTAGCCTTTACTTCAAAGAGGTTTATCACCTTTTGCTCCTGGAAAATCTGGAAAATGTCAGTTCTGATAAACAGGTTTTCGAAACGGAAGGCCGCTTCTGCAATGACAGTAACCCCATCATCAATCCTCTTTTGTGTTTCTGGAAGTGCCTCTTCGTACTTTATGGTTTCAACAGTCAACCCTGCTGCGATCGGGTCATCACAGAAATAATATTTTGCCAATTCTCCAACCTGGAACCCGCCCTCAGCCAGACTTTTCATAAAGGAGTCGTCAAAACTCTGGTCAGCGTATTCTTCTTCCTTTTTCGTGTAGAACAATTTGGTCTCACATTCAAGGGCGAGTTTGAAACGGCTTTTTGTTAAATATCTGGGCATAAGGTGGTGTTTTATTGGTTGAAAAAGACGGTTACAAACGAATCTATTATAAAACCAATTGTGACGGTGAAATTCCCTTATTGATGTTCTTTATACAAGACAGACATTGTTTCCGGATCAAATTCAATCCAGTCACAGGGCAATGTCGGACCATCCATCATACTTTCAACGACACAAAAGTCTTTCCATTTCATCTTTTTACCACTTTTAATTGTTCCTTTTAAACCAAGTCTTTCCCATTGATCTACTAACAATTGAATATCTATTGCGTTCATGGCTCCGGTTCTGAATAAAAACGTATCGTGCCAAAACTGACCATCAAAATCTTCGATGTGATCTTATTTGAATTTTTCAAAACCACCCGGATAAACTTTGTCTATATTGGAAATTGGGATTATAAAATCAATAAATGCACATTTTATGGACATATATGCTGATTTGGTCTTTATTGTTTAATTATTAATGGTTCTTTGGTTTAAATAGATTATGGTTGTCTTAACATGAACAATCTTTCAGATATCCCATAAATGAATTATGTGGTGTAATTCTACCATTCTCCTTCATATCCTCTTTAAAAATCCGTGTATTAGTAATATATTTTATTGTAATATCTGGATTAGGTATTGGACATCTCATAGTTTCACTAATAGTTATACCCTTTAATGACCAAAAAGTATACGTTTCAAGTGTCTCTAAAGAAAATGGTAAATTCTCTGAATCCGTTGAGTAACAAAACCAAAAGTTTCTTTTAGTATTAATCAGATCGTCAAGGGTGTCCGGTATATTTCCATTGTTTTGTAAATTTATTGGATAATCTGTTGGCTTTCCTTTTGAAATTAATTGAATATTTGGATAAATTTTTTCAAGACAGGCTTTGTCATTAAAATATTCAATATTAGAATTATTAGGTGTACAGTGCTTTATCGCATCTAAATTGTTCTTTTTTCTTTTATATTTTATTGGGAATGTATTATCTGTAAAGAATGTTTGCATATAGTTTTTCGACAACCGTGTGTATTTAGTAGCATCTCCATTTATTATTCTATGATGCTTATGCAATCTCGAAAGAAGAGTTGCATGTCCCTTTCCTGTTTCCCCAACATAATAAGGGATGAATTGCATTTTATCCTCAAGATATTCTGCTTTTGTTTCGATAAAATCAATCGGTTTCCCAATAGATTTATTTTTTTTGTCATATTCATACAGAAAGCCCCAAATATAAATGCCGGGTTTATTTAAATTCCATGATTCTCCTTTCTTTTCTATCTTACCTGTAGACTTATTAATTTCATTAAAATGAAAAGGTCCATTGAATGTAAGTGGTGCCATAATATTCCAATTTAAATTTTTCGCTACTGATCAAGCTTTTCAGGCTCGCCCCCGTAAAAATTATCTGTGTGGGTCAGTTTCGTTTTTTATAGTGGGTTCTGTTTCCACCTTATTCTATAGTAAATGTAAGACTATTCAATGACTATAATGCAGATAATCATCCGTTTTTAGAAAGTAGTCCATATTACTTGGTTTACGTGACAGGTTTACGCTGCCTGTTTGCTTCGATTGATCCAGTTATTTACTCGTTCATCAGGTCGGAGGAGTGAAAGAGGAAAAACTGAAGAACTGCTTTCCAGATTATGTAATAGTTTAGACCGGTAGACTTCGAGCTTGACTTTATAAAGTCTTAAAGCATAAGGTGGAATATCCATCGAGGTACAAATGTAATGCCTATTCTGTTGCTCATTTTCTCTGTATTCAGTTACCAGATTTGGATCAATGTGCCATCTGGCATCACAAGCATGGGTGTCAATTCTCCAGAAATCGGAATGGAGGACGATATTAGCGGGGGTAAGGTCATTCAAAGGCTTATTTGAACCCCAATCTAACATGAAGTCAAACCTGAAAGGGTAAAATTCTCCAAGAAGAAAGAGGGCGTTGTTGGCAAAGATTGCTTTGTATTTACTGTATTCACATTTCAAACCTTCTGTTGCGATGCTGAATCTTTTCAGGTCATTCTCGGCAAGCCATTTGTATTCAGAGACATGCCACACAAACCGATTCGGTGAAATGGCCTCCTGTTGCATCATTCGGGGGATGAATTTCTCTTCAAGTGAATTAAATGGTATTGGTTCCGTGACGGAGATAGACTTTTCTTTTTTAGTATGTGTTTTTTTTCGAATTATGTCTGATAAGGTAAGCTGGTTATACCGGCACGAAAAATCCATGTTCTTAAATTCTCTTCTGTTCATATTGCTTGGGTTTACATTGATAAATAATTAAGGATCAGCTTTACGAAGCCATGAAACATATAATGCTCTATAAGTTTCAGTGGGCTTCAACACGTCAAAGAACAAAACAGACCGGCTGGTTCGCGCATAGATGGGAATAATCCAATCAATCCCTGATTGCAGTCAGCCTGAATATTGTCCTTTGTGGATTCCTAAATTATTTCTTCACTCCAAGCAGTTTTGCTGGGTTTAAATGTTGCCTACTCTTTAATGGATTTTCAGCTTACTCCTCTTTATTGGTTTACGGAAGAAAATAGTATCCATAATCCTTATCAAAGGCTATCTCCTTATCACAGACATCCCGCAATATTTTAATATCACGCCTTAACGTGCGATCACTCATCTCAAACAATTCACCCATCTCCTTTGTCGCGATGACTTTGCCTTCGTCTAACAGTTTGTGCAAAAAAATGATTCTATGAATCCGCTCCTTAAACATTTCCTGTTTGATGTTTCGTTTTGTGTCACGTGCAGAATTGATAATTTTCAACAGGTAATCTTTCGTTATTGTTCGGTTTGCGTAGGTTACCAGCAGTTTGACATGAAACGGCAGGTTCATTATTCTTTTACCTGCTACTAATATTGAACGCACTCCTGAATCCATATGCTTTGCAATTTGATTGAAATCTGAAAGAAAATTCTCTTTCAGATTTTCCGTATCAACAATCATCAGGAAACAAGGAACGGCAATAAGATCAGTTTCTGCTTCTGCATTATAAATGTTTAAGTTTGACTCTTCTGCGATTTCTGAAACGAACCGAATAACAGGTTTATTTGTAGTCCAAAGAAGGATTGTGTTCGAATTTGAAGCGTTTTTCATTTGGCGAAGATAAAGGCGGATTAAAGATAATCAAAATTTGAGCGGACAATAGTATGTCCAAACATAAAGAAAAGCAGGATGATATATCCATTATCTTATTGTACTGAACAAAATCATTGAGCTTTCTTTTCACCCCCCATTCATAAACCTCTCCACCTCGCCCCGCCTCACCCTGATTTTCGGTTTCATCCCGGGTTTGTCAATGGTAGAAATTTCCACCGACTGTAACTTCCCTTTCTTAATCAATTTATAGACGGTTTGGGGGGGTACTTTCAGAATCATTCTGACTTCTTCAACGGTTAATAATTCATCGGGGTTGGTTTGTGGCTTCCTTTCACCCATCATTTTTGGAAATTCCGTTTCGGTAAACCATTCTGAAAGCCGGTTTAAGGTGCTGAGCCTTTCAATGTCAAAACGGAAATGGATGTCGGGATTATCTTTTTTGGTATCGAGGATACGGTTTCCATGCTCCCTTAATTCATCAATAATGGTTTGGTGGTTACAATGGAATAGGAATTCAAAAAATTCACTGAAATTTTTCATAAAGATTGTTTCTTTATGGTAGTTCAGAAAAAATGAATTGTTTGAAATTTCTGATGTGAAGGGAGACAAAAAAGGTGATTCAGGAGACAAAATCGGTGTTTTTACCCGAATTCGGTGGAATTTGGAGCAAGATTAGGTTAAAGAATTTGTAACTAATCAGTAGGTTGAAAAATTAACGTTATTAACAATTTTCCGGGTAAT